>JBDTLL010000076.1:0-9715 GCA_039934815.1 Daejeonella sp.
AAAAAAGACAATATCCATGCGGGTAAAGATAATTTATAATTCTAAACAGACAAATGATTACAAAACTTAGAAAGAATAATTAAAGCCTCCAAATGCGTTTAAACCCAATTTTGAATAATATAAGTATTGCTGGTATGAATTGCTGAAAATGTTATTCACTCTTACGTAAACTCCAATCTTATTGTTAATTCTGTATTCAGCGCCGGCGCTCATATCTACAAAACTGTTTATAGTTACTATTCTATCTTCGGCAAGAGGGGTAAAAACGGTTGTTTTTGCTTTAGTCTCTCCGTTGTAAAATAACTCAGCATCTAAAGAAAATTTCGGACTGAATTTAGCTCGTAAATTCGAAGTTAGTTTAATACCGGGCTTAAACCAAGCTTCCTGTTCTGTCTTTAAATTATAATTAGCAGCTTCTGCTTTTCCACTCAATTCAATAATATCCGAAGCTTTGACCGTTAGTTCTCCTTCAAAACCCAAAACTTTACTGTTGCCATCATCATAAATTACATCAAATTTACTTGGCGTAAATGCGTTGTTTACAAAAAGCGGCATGTCCTGTATCGTTTTATAAAATGCTTTGGCTTTAAAGCCGAAACCGGCTCCGGCATTTCCTTTTACTCCACCATAAATATTCATTTTCTCCACCGCGTTTTTAAGTGTCACACTTTTATTGAGGTAAAAATTATCATTACTTAAACCACGAATATCAGTTTTCAGAACATCTCCGGTTAAACCGCCAAATAAGGTTGCATACTCTTCAGCAATAGGAAACTCAGCTGTAAAAGCAGGCAACACATTAAACCGACTGCTTGAACCAAATTCCTGTACCACGTTTAAACCCAGATTGATAATAAAACCGCTACCCTGATATTTAACGAATGGATTAACACGAAATATATTATTCTTTAAAACATACAGCGAGTCTTTTGAATTTGTAAAATCTGCCGAACTTCCAACGCCAATACTGAAATTGCTGAAAGCTTTATTCAGGTATCCGCTTAACGCGAAGTTATTTTCGCGGGCATCAAAAGCATTATTTAAAATATAACCGGCAATTTTACCTGCGTACTGAATGCCGTTATCTTCTTCAGAGTAATTATTCATTAATTCTCCTTCGGCCTCAAATAAATTAAAACGCTGCTTTTCGGGCGTAAAATCTACCGGAGTCACCAGATCTGGATTTTGACCATAAAAAAAACTAGACTTACGGTCGTAGCCGATGCTACCACTAAAGCTGTTATTTTCTCTTATCGTTTTACCAAAAACTGCCGCCTGCTGATTGGAGAATTGCTGCTTTTTAATGCTGCCTCTTTGTGAATTATGTTTCAAATAAAAACCTGTTTGCAAAGCTTCATCCGGACCGTTGTTAAAGTAAATTTCTCCCAAACCGGTATTGAAGTTTCCGGCGCCAATTTTCAGGTAATTATTCTGTAAAATGGCTAGCTTTTCATCCTCTAATTTTTGAGCCTGCAGTTGTTTAATGTTTCCGTTCATTTCAAGCTTTTTATCCAGAATGGTGTAGCTTAAAACAGGTTTGAAAACTTTATTATCATTTAAATCCGGACTACGTCTGATTTTTACTGCTTCCGCAAGAATAGGTTTGTACGGTCTTACTACTTCAATCTCTTCCGTCAGGGTACCTTTTGCGGGTTCCTTTTTCGGCTCTGTTTTTTTATCCTGTGCAAACAGAGATCCTGATAAAGTGATTATTGAAAGAGTTAGGGCAATTTTTATATTCTGAAATGTCATCTGCTTAATTCTTAGTATTCAATTTCTCCAATTTTTCTTTTGCGGTTGGAATGATGTCGTCATTCTTGCCTTCATAATTATCAAGTATACTTTGAAGCGTACTTTTTGCCTGGAAAATATCTTTCATCGCCAGATAATTATCCGCCAGCAAGATGAAACTTTTCGCAACCCAATAATCGTACGACGGCATTTTATTGATCAGTTCAAATGCTGTTTTTTGCGATGATTTAAAATCTCCCTTTTGGTACTGCAAATTGGCAATATTGTATTTGGCTTCGGCGGCCGTAATGGTTTGTGTTTTTTCTACAACCTGACTAAATTCTTTCAATGCCTGAGTGGTATCAGACTTTAGTAAAAAGGCTTTACCTGCATATAAACCCGCTCTTAATTTATCTTCATTTGAAGATTTATCAGAAGTTTTAATCAATTCAACATATTTGAGTGTTTCATCCGGCATTTGAATATTGGCGTATGATTCCATCAAATTAGTAATGGCAAAGCTATAGTTTGCTTTATATTCTGAAGTTAGTTCCAACTTTTTAAGGTGAACAATTGCTTCGTTATATTTTTTCTGATTCAGATAAATTTTAGAAATGCTAATCAGCGCTTTTTCGGTGTACTCGCTGGTCCAATCATTTAAAATAAATTCATAATCCGGTATTGCCTCATCCGGGCGATTTAGACGAACCAAGCTTTCCGCACGAATAAATTTCGCCTGTTTTTCATGTATTGCTTTTTGGAATTTATCGAAATATGCATTTATGGCTTCGAAAGTTCCCTGATAATCCGCTTTTAAGAAACGGTTATTTGCAGCTTGAAAAGTAATATTGTCTTGCTCTGACGTGCTTAGATTTCCAATTCCGGTTGAGTTAGAATAGGTGAGGAAACCATCCGCATCAGATTTATCTAAATAGATATTTTTGATAGATTCTAAAGCTTGTTTCGCTTCATCAGTAGTTGTGTAATCTTTAACTACACGCTTAAAAGTTTCCAATGCCGCATCGTCCTGGTCCTGATTGTACTGCACCAAACCAATGGTAACTAATGCACGTGGCACGTAACTGCTTCTCGGATATTGAGCGATAAGTTTTGTTAGATCATTTTTAGATTTATCGAAATCGCCTTTCACAAAGTAGGTGTAGGCAATTTCAAAACCGGCATCATCTGCGTAATTTGATTTTGGAAACTGCTTTAACAAGGACTGATGTGTAGCAATTTTGGCGTCGTTTTGGTTTTGCAAACCCTGGATCATTCCACGTTGGAATAACGCGTAATCTTCGCTGGAAACTCTACTATCAATGATCTTGTTATAATTGCTTAACGCACTATTATAATCTTTCATCACAAAATAGGAGTCGGCTAAACGCAGCGTTGCATCATTAATTGTATTGCGATCTTTTTCCGTGCCCTGTAAAAATCTGCTGAAATAATTGGCTGCCGTTTTATAATTCTCATTTTCAAACGCTGCATAAGCCAACGCGTAATTGGCGAAATTGTAAACCTCTGTTTTGCGGGCAGCCGGCATGGTTAAAAACTTCTGAAAATTATCTACAGACTCCCCGAATTTCCGAACCTCAAACATCGCTTCGGCAAGCCAGTAAGTTGATAATGCTTCAATGTCTGAATCAACCGCATTGTTGTTAGATCTCATAAAAACAGAAATGGCATTCTGAAACGCACGTTCATTATAAAATTCCAATCCGCGGTAATAAGTTACTTTCTGGTATGCTGCCTTTGCGTCCTGATTTTTATTTGGAATACTTTCCAGGATATCAATTGCGTCTTTATAATTTTTGGTGGTTAGTAAAATCTCGCCCAATAAAGTTTTTGCTTCATCTATTCTTTTAGAACGTGGATAGCTTTTAATGAATTCCTGTGCCGCATCCAAAGCCACCTGGTGAAATTCGAGCTCGTACGATAACTTTGCATAATTAAACAAACCTTCTTCCTGCAAAGACCTGTCAAAATTCAGTCTGGAAGCTTTGAAAAACGCGTTTCTTGCCGATTGTTTATTGGAGGTTTTCAAAAAAGCCTCGCCTAAAGCAATCATTCCGCTTTGGTAATATTCATCAGCTGTGTCAAGTTTTTCAAGTTCAACAATCGCATTCTGGTATTCTGTTAACTTGTAATAGGTATAACCAATCTGGTAACTATCCTGATTGTTTTGCGTTTTCCCTTTATCGCGTGACTGAAAACGTTTATAGAAAATTCCGGAATTGATGTAATCTGATTTTGCGAAATAAGAAGCCGCCACAATGCGGAACATTTCTGTTTCATATTGCTGGGTGGTATTTCTTAAAATCGGCAACGTATACTTTAAAACCTCATCATACCTTTTGTCCAGAAAATACATGGCCGAAATGTAATATGGATAGGTGTTCTCGTAGGTTTTTGAACCCTTAAGTTTTTCAAATTCGCGTAAAGCAACTTTGTAATCTGCACTTAAGTAACTTAGGTAAGCATAATAATAGATGGATGCTTCCTTGTACTGTGTGTCTTCATCTTTAAGTTTTGCAAACAACGGTTTTGCGGCAACATAATCTTTTGTCTCAAAATAAGAGTAAGCCAATTTAAACCGATATTCATTACTTTCCTTTGCGGATAAAGAACTTTGGTTGATCTTTTGGAACCATTCAATTGTTTTAGAGTAGTTTTTCTGTGCGAAATAGGAGCGGCCAACCTGGTAAAAAGCCATTTTGGTGTAGGCGTTTACCGGATGATCTTTAATGAATTTTAAAAATAAACTTTCAGCATCCTGATTTTGCAACTCCAGCGCACACAAAGCCTGATAATATTGAGCGTTCTCTTGCAACAAAGTAATGTCTTTGCCATTCTCTTCTACATTAGAAGGCATAATCTGCCAGTTCTGAACTTTTTTAAACTGTTCTGCGGCGGCTACATATTTGCCTTTATCTAATAATTCGAGGCCGCTTTTATAATTCTGATTTAATGTAAACCATGAAGTAAGTTGTGCCTGTGCCTGAAAAGTAAAAATTGAAAGTGCAAGTAAGGAGAGGGTGTATTTTCTGAGCATAAGTATCCAAAAATGATAAAGGCAAAAATAATCTATATAAATTGCAGGAATTAACAGAAGAAATTAACAACTGTTGAAAACAGCAATTAAACGTCGTGATTGCAAAGATGGTATTTTACCTCTTAAATCCTAATTTTCTGTACGGTACTTTCGGATAATTTTCCAGTATTTTCTTTCATTGGTATTCCAGTCATAAAGTCCGTAAGCAAAACCGGAAATGGCAGAAACAACCGTGATATTGATAATAAAGGCAATGAGGTGCTTAAAGCTGATAAAGGCATAAGCGATATCGCCTATCACAAAAAAATTAGTGAGATGAACCAGAATTACGAAGGGGATGGCAAAGTTTTTTACCGCAGCCAAAAAATTATCTTTCCAACTCCACTTTTTACGGGCTATTCGCCAGTATTTAACAAACTTTTCTTCCGAAGGGCTCATTACTAACTTATTTTGCCGGCAAGAAGATATAAAACTGCCATACGAATAGCAACTCCATTTTCTACCTGCTCTAAAATAATAGATTGTTTACTGTCGGCCACATCGCTGGTAATTTCCACACCGCGGTTTATTGGTCCCGGGTGCATTACCGTTATTTCTTTATCTAATGAGTTTAGGATTTTTTTATTCAGTCCGTACATCATGGAATATTCCCGCAAAGAAGGGAAAAATTTAATATCCTGCCGCTCCAGTTGAATGCGAAGCATATTTGCAACATCGCACCAGTTCAGCGCTTTTATTAAATTATGTTCAACCTTTACACCTAACGATGCTATGTATTTTGGAATAAGTGTGGTAGGACCGCAAACCATAACTTCAGCACCCAGTTTTTGGAGGCATAAAATATTGGAAAGCGCCACCCGTGAATGCAAAACATCGCCAATAATGGCAACCTTTTTACCGCTCACTTCGCCAAATTTTTCCCGGATGGAAAATGAATCCAGCAAAGCTTGTGTAGGATGTTCATGTGCGCCGTCTCCAGCATTAATAATCTGTGCGTTGATGTGTTTGCTCAAAAATGCTCCCGCCCCGGCGTAGGGATGGCGCATAACCACCATATCTACTTTCATTGCCAGAATATTGTTAACGGTATCAATAAGCGTTTCGCCTTTGCTTACGGATGATGAAGAAGCGGCGAAATTTATAATATCGGCAGAAAGACGTTTTTCGGCAAGTTCAAAAGAGAGTTTTGTACGTGTAGAATTCTCGAAAAATATATTGGCAATGGTGATATCCCGCAAGGAAGGAACTTTTTTTATGGGCCGGTTTAATACATCTTTAAAAGTTGCCGCGGTTTCAAAAATTAATTCAATATCCTGTTTCGTCAGATCTTTAATTCCCAACAAATGCCTTGTACTAAGAGTCTGATTCACCGTGTTTTGCATTTATTTGCTTATTGTTTCGTTTTAAGATTTTCAGTCTTGATTTCTGTTAACGCTATTCGATTTTTTCTGATAACAATATCACTTTATCTTCTCCGTCTGTTTCTTTCCAGCTAACAATTACTTTTTGCGAGTCAATAGTATCTACCTGAATTCCGGTGTAATCTGCTTCTATAGGTAAATGACGCGAATACCGGCGATCTACTAAGGCCAGTAATTCTACTTTAGCCGGTCGACCGAAAGCCTGAATCGCATCCATGGCGGCACGAATGGTTCTGCCGGTCCATAAAACATCATCGGCCAGAATTACATTTTTTCCTTCGATAATAAAATCAATTTCTGTGCTGCTGGGCATTAGCAAGCCATCTTTCCTTCTAAAGTCATCCCGAAAAAAAGTGATATCTAAATTCCCTTTCCGGATAGATGCATGGGGCATTATTTTTTGAAGTTCTGAAGCGATTCGTTCTGCAAGAAAAATCCCCCGGGGTTGTATTCCCAGAATTACAGAATTTGAAAAGTCGTTGTGATTTTCTATTAACTGATGGCAAAGACGTTGAATGGTGATCTGGAATTTCTGACCGGCAAGCAATGGAAGGTTCTGCATCAGGTTATTTGGTTTGAGCAAAAATAGAAAATAGGTGCTAATTCAACGAAATAAAATAGATTATAATCTATTTCTAAAATAGAGCGCACAAAAAAGCCTCTCCCGAATAACGGAAGAGGCTATATTTAGATTTTAAAGAAAATTATTCTGCTGAATCTTCTTCTTTAGTTTCCTCTTTTGAATCTTCTTTAGCTTCAGTTTTGGTTTCTGCTTTAGCTTCAGCTTTAGGCTCTTTGGCTTTCTTCGCTTTGTTTTCAGCACCTTCCATTTGTTGTTTTAACTGAGCAAGAACACCTAAGTCACCAAGAGTAGATTTCTCAACAGAATCTTTTACCTTTTTAACTGCGCTAACAGTTGCTTTGGCATCTTTCTTCTTTTGGTTCATCTCTTCTTTACGCTCTTCTGCTTTCACTTCTTCCCAAATACGGGCGTGAGAAACAACGATACGCTTAGAATCTTTGTTAAACTCGATGATTCTGAATTCTGCAGTTTCGTCAGCTTTGATTGAAGAACCATCTTCTTTGGCCATATGCTTAGTTGGAGCAAATCCTTCTACACCATAAGGTAAAGCGATGATAGCACCTTTGTCAGTTACTTTCAATACAGTTCCTTCATGAACAGAGTCCATAGTGAAGATTGTTTCGAAAGTATCCCAAGGGTTTTCTTCTAATTGCTTGTGACCTAAACTTAATTTGCGGTTAGCCTCATCTAATTCTAAAACAACAACATCTAATTCTTCACCAACTTTAGTGAATTCATTTGGATGATTGATTTTCTTAGACCAAGATAAATCAGAAATGTGGATCAAACCATCAATTCCTTCTTCAATTTCAACAAACACACCAAAGTTAGTCATGTTTTTAACTACTGCTTTGTGCTTGCTTCCAACAGGATAACGCTCAGCAATATTCTTCCAAGGATCTGGAGTTAATTGCTTAATACCTAAGCTCATTTTACGCTCCGTACGATCTAACGTTAAAACTTCCGCTTCAACCTCGTCACCTACTTTCAGGAATTCCTGAGGGTTACGTAAATTCTGAGACCATGACATTTCAGAAACGTGAATTAATCCTTCAACACCTGGAGTAATTTCTAAGAAAGCACCGTAATCTGCAACAGTTACAATTCTACCTTTAACTTTAGAACTAACTTCTAAGTTTGTATCTAAAGCTTCCCAAGGGTGTGGAGTTAATTGTTTTAAACCTAAAGCAATACGTTTTTTCTCATCATCAAAGTCAAGAACAACAACGTTAATCTTCTGGTCTAAGTTTAACACTTCACGTGGATGCTCTATACGGCCCCATGAAATATCTGTAATGTGTAATAAACCGTCAACACCACCTAAATCGATAAATACACCGAAATCTGTAATGTTTTTAACTGTACCTTCTAATACCTGACCTTTTTCAAGTTTAGCAACGATCTCAGTTTTTTGGTTTTCTAAATCGTCTTCAATCAGCACTTTGTGCGATACCACTACGTTTTTAAACTCGTGGTTGATCTTAACAACTTTAAATTCCATTGTCTTACCAACATAAATGTCGTAATCACGAATCGGCTTAATGTCGATCTGAGATCCTGGTAAGAAGGCTTCAACGCCCATAATATCTACAATCAGACCTCCTTTAGTACGGCTTTTTACAAAACCAGTAATAATCTTGTCCTGATCTAATGCTTCATTAATAGTTTCCCATGAACGTTGAGTTTTTGCACGCTTGCGGGATAATACCAACTGTCCGTTAGCATCTTCCTGAGACTCTACAAATACGTCAACCGAATCACCAACTTTTAAGTCTGGTGTATCACGGAATTCAGATAATGATACTAATCCGTCAGATTTAAATCCGATGTTTAATACCACATCTTTGTTGTTTATAGAAACAACAATACCAGGGATGATCTCGCCTTTGTTGATTGAGTTGAACGTACCTGCGTACATTTCCTCAAACTTCTCGCGATCTGCATCACTGTAGTTTCCAAATCCTTTGTCATCAGCATCCCAGTCAAAATCACCGGAAGGTGTAATCAAAGTTTTAGATTTGATTTCGTCGATAAACGATGAATCAGCTTCTGATTCAATGTTTTCCTTTTGTTTAACCGTAGTGGTTTCTTCGCCTTGAAGTTCTGCTTGTTTAGCTTTTAACTCCTTTTCAGCTTCTAGTTTTTTGGCCATTAATTAATTTATCTCCTTTTTCCGATTTAAATCGGACTGCAAAGGTAGAAAATTCCCTTTTTAAACAAAAAGTTTTTGAACCTTTATTTGCTGATAATTAACAGTTTCCCTAAAAACTTATTTTGAAAGCTCGTGTTTTTCAAATAAACAATCGAAAATCATGAGCGATTCAAAAGATAAAACCAGAATTTCATCACCACAGGAAGACAGTATTGATGCTGAAATCGATGATAAACACGCAAAGGAAAAGTTTAAAGTTGATGGAATAAAAACTGGCTCGTCTAAACGTTCCAGTACTCAAGATATTCCTGCAGATGAACAAATGTACGGCTCATTTGATGAGATACGGGAAGCCAAAGGGATGAAAAAAGATGAGTCCAAAGAAGATTAATTCCAGTTCATTCTGTCTTTTAATGAAGTGATGTGTGCCAGATGATGGCTGCTATGCCAGCTATATAAGGCTAATACATTCTCCAACGTCCATTTTTTACCATGGTCGGGATGGAAATAGGTTCTCTGAAATTGATCTTCGCTTAAAGAATTTAAAAGTGCTGTCCAGCGAAAATGGAGGCCTTCAATAATTTTTAAGGACGAATCAATAGGTGATTTTTTCCCATCGGGAAGATCCGCCCACAAGCTTTCGTCGAATGGCGTTATTGTCGGATTAGATTCTGTTAATGCCAGTTTAAATCGTATAAAAGCATTCATGTGGCTATCAGCCAAATGGTGTATAACCTGACGAACGGTCCAGCCTTCCGGACGGTACGGTGTAT
>JBDTLL010000077.1:0-9700 GCA_039934815.1 Daejeonella sp.
CTTCGACAGGCTCAGCATGACGGTTGAAAGGAGGTGATGCTTCGACAGGCTCAGCGGTTAAGAATCATTAAAATAAATCAATATGAAACTTCAATTATACAACCCGAATATCAATATCACAAAACTTCAAATTCAATTATTAGGAATTACTTTGATCTGTATAACAGCATGCTCTGTATTAAAAGAAAAAAAATTATTCCGCAGTGATAGTCTGAGTAAACATAGCATATTTCAAAATCTGAAGGAGCGAATAAATCAACAAACAAGGTCAGTTAAGATCCACCACAGCTCGGATTCTCTTCATTCAGAATACATTACTGAAATTTTTCCAAATGGATATTTTACTTATTCTGTGCATGATGGATTCAAAGGTATCGCTGAAAAGGTTTTAATTAAAGGAAGTATTAACAAAAGCAGTGGATCACGTACACTGGAGCTGGCAGATTCTAAAATGAGTAAAGATCTGAAAGTTATCCGGGCAGAATCAAGCAAGATTAAAAAAACTTTGAATCAACAAAATTTGAATAAGGTCAATTATTTAAATTGTGCGTTATTGGTTTGTTTGGTTTTGCTAATCGCTTTTTTAGCTAGGTATTGTATGGAATATTTTAAGATTGTCCACTTATAAATTGAGGTGAAATTTGGCTTCCATTATCCCATTTAGATGTTATCAGCGACAAAAAATTTTAAGTTTTCATGAAAGTTCAATGACTAGAGTGGAATTTCAAAAAAAAACCTTTTAAAATTTAGAAGTGTTTGGAACTTTTGTTGTGGAGCCCGAGGGGTTTTCTAATATTCGTAATGCGCAAATTCCCAAGATATGTAATTTTAAAAATATGTTCAGCTCGCCGAATAGGTCAAGTGATTATGAAATTTAAAAAATATTGCTACGCTAGATAGAACCTAAACAATAAACAACATTCTATGTTCAAATGGGGTAAATTTATAAAATACCTTTCCGGAAGTTGACTGGATGTATATAATTGATTATGAGCATAGTTTTTATTTTTACCATACATGCAGTATTTATCATTTTCTGATTTTGTATTTCCTGTGATAGCTATTTCACTGACCCTTTTTTTTTATTTTTTTTTATTACATAGGGCTACTCAATCAAAGATTTTTAAGCAGTATGTTCTTACAGTAATATTACTTGCGCTTCTGTTTAACCTTGCCTGGGAGATTTTGCAAATTACTTTATATGAAGGCGGAACATATTCAGGGAGCCATATATTTTTTTGCGCTCTGGCCTCAGTCGCGGATGCTGTAATGGTATTATTGATCTATTTTGGTTTTGCCATTCTCTATAAGAATGCTCTGTGGGTTCAAAACTTAAGCCTAAGCAGGATTATATTTCTGATATTGACAGGTGGCTTAGGTGCTGTAGTTGCAGAGATCTGGTATTTATCAATTGGATCCTGGAGCTATGCTGATGCAATGCCTGTAATCCCAATTGTGAATGCCGGACTTTCTCCGGTTTTACAGTTCATCATTTTGCCAATACTTATCTATATATTGTCTTTTAAGATTGTATTTAAAAGTATATAAACCGATACTTAGGACCATGGAATGAGGTTATTAAATTCATTGATTTATGGAAGTATTCGGGTATCTCTTTATTCAGCCAAATGAAAATTGCTGGATCATACATGTGTTTTACTTTAATTTAAATCTCCCGAACAAAAAAATATAAAAATTTAACGGAATTATATAAATATGTTATTTTACAGATAAATATTTTTGTTAGCAACAAATCAAATTCACTGGAAAGATTATATTTGTAAATCATAAATGAAAATGCGCCCATCTATACAGTTTAAAGCTACCTTTTTAACTCTGGTATTCCTTTTGAATACGATAGTAAGCTTTGCCTGTACTTTAGGGGTCGATATGGGCTATAACAGAACGCATCATCAGGATCAGAACATAATTCATTCTGATGAGCACATTCACGGAGAGAAAAAGTCTCATGATCATGATAAATCTAAACATCACGAAAGTTCTGCAGATCATCATGCATCCAAAAACTCAAAAGATGATTGCTGTAAGGATGAGCTAGCAAAATTAACAAAAGCTGATAAGCTTAATCAGCGTGGATTTGACTATAGCCTACTGTCAATTTCCGTTTTCACTTTGCCTTCTACATTTAATCTTGCGGGCCATTCAACTGTATTTGCGGCAAACACGCCTAAGTCTTACTTCATCCGGCATTATCGACTGCTCATTCCAGATGTACGCATAGCTATCCAAAGTTTTCAGATTTGATTTTAATGGTTAATTAACTTTACGGATTAGATTTATCTATTCCGGGTAAATAATTATTCAATTTAAAATCAATAGTAATGAAAAAGATATTTCTAATGGTTGCCATATTAGCAACCACCATGGTGCAAACTGGGTTTGCACAACAAGATCACGCAAATCACCAATCTCAAACACCGGCTTTGCTGACTTTATATTATAACATTAAGGATGCATTAGTAGCCGGAAACCCGAACCTTGCAGCATCAAAAGCTGCTGAACTGGTTGAAGCTTTAAATACCTCTGACGCAAAAGCAATTACCGGAGACAAAGAAGATGGGCTATTGCAACATGCGCAAAAAATTGCCCAGAGCAAAGATCTGAAAGACCAGAGGGAACATTTTGCCATTCTTTCGGCAGACATGATCGTCTTGGCAAAAGGATCGAAACTATCCACTGAGCCTGTTTTTCAAATGTATTGTCCCATGAAAAAGGCGAGTTGGCTAAGTAGTAGTGCGGCCGTCAAAAATCCCTATTTTGGCAAAAGCATGCTTACCTGTGGCAAGGTTGTTGAAACCTTAAAATAGCCAGAATAATGAACTGGAGTTCGATCTAAAATGTAGAGCTTTAATGCAGAATGAGCTTTAATAAATCGAATTTTTGAAATTTGCCAGGTTGCGTCAGGGATTGGAGTGAAAATCCTTTTTGCCTCTATTCGGCAAAAAGATTCGAACGGAAAGCCCGCCCGATCGCCCAAAAACCCTTATTTCTGAAATAATAATCCAACTCAAGTTGTAAATAATTGTCAGTCAATTTTAAAAACTTATTTTAATTATAAAAATTATGAAAACGTTAATTTTCGGTATCGCCTTATCCAGCATATTTTTTGTTGCCTGCAATAATAATGGAACAAAACAAAAGGCCTCGGATGGCACTTTAGAAACGTCTACCACAGAAACGAAAAGCGATGTTGCTGTGTCCAATCCCACAAATAAACTTTTAAAAGAATATATCAATCTTAAAAATGCATTAGCCAAAGATGATAACAAAGGGGCCGCCGCCGCAGGAAATGAATTGGTAAAAACTCTTGATGGCTTTGATAAAAGCTCCCTAACTGCAGAACAGGCCAAAGTATTTGATGATATCAAGGAGGATGCAAAAGAGCATGCTGAACATATTGGCACCAATGCCGGCAATATAGAACACCAACGGGAGCATTTTGAAACTTTAAGCCAGGATATGTATGATCTGGTTAAGGTTACCGGAGCTGGCCAAAAAATGTACTACAGCAATTGCCCGATGTACAATAATAATAAAGGAGCTAATTGGTTGAGCGAAACAAAAGAAATCCAAAATCCCTATTTAGGGAAGGCTATGTCAACCTGTGGATCGGTTAAAGAAGAAATAAATTAATTGTCATCATGGGAAGAATCAAGATAGGATTATTAGCCTTGTTGATTTTTGCTATTGCTATCCAATTTATCCAACCTGCCCCAAATCAAAGCGGGCAGGTTTTGGAAACGGATATTACTAATGTATTTGAAATGCCAAAAGATGTTCAGGCAATTTTGAGAACTTCCTGTTATGACTGTCACAGCAACAATACCAAATATCCCTGGTATTCTAAAATCCAACCGGGCGGCTGGTGGATGGCATCACATATAAATAAAGGTAAGTCAGATTTGAATTTCAATGAGTTTGGAAGTTATTCTAAGCGCAGACAACAAAGCAAGTTAAAATCTATTGCTAATGCCATAGAAGATGGAACAATGCCTTTACCTTCTTATACTTTAATCCACACAGACGCGAAACTTGATAGAGAAGAAAAATCCCTCGTGCTGAATTGGGTAAAAACAACCAGAGACAGTCTTGCAGCTAAAAATTAAAAATCATTATCATGAAAAAAATATTAATAGCACTTGTTATTCTAACTGCATCTATACAGTCATTTGCCCAAAATGCGGATGTAGAATCGGTAAAGTCTGTTTTACAAAAATATAGAGAGGCAACGGAAAAATTAGACGTCCCGGGAACTGAAAAACTGTTTACTTCTGATTCAAAGATTTTTGAATCAGGTGGAAGTGAAGGTACCTACGCACATTATTTGGAGCATCATTTGGGCCCTGAATTTAGGGAGTTTAAATCATTTAAGTTTAATAATTATAAGGCTGAAATAGTGGTAGATGGGAATTACGCTTTTGCTACTGAAACCTATAATTACGTTATTGTGCTTGCCAAGGACAACACAGAAGTAAAACGTAAGGGCGTAGCAACCTCCGTATTAAAAAAGGTAGATAATGGATGGAAAATTATGATCAGCCATAATTCATCAAGGAAATAACATTTTTTATGTGGAAAATTAAATTCACGTAACAAGATGAATAAAAGCTCACGAGCTTTATAACCTATACAAAAAATACTTCTAATGAAAAAAATATTTTTAATTGCCATACTTGTTTGCTCCTACGCATTTGCGTTTGCGCAGCATAATATGCCGGGCATGAAAATGCCGATGGAGAAAAATAAACCGACAGAAAAAGTTACTTATACCTGCCCGATGCATCCTGAGATTCATGCGGATAAACCGGGCAATTGCCCTAAATGCGGGATGAAGTTGGTAAAAGAAAAGCCTAAAGTTGCCCCCAAAAGGCTTCCAGTAGCACCTAGAAAGCCTGCAATAAAGCCATTACCTAAGAAAGTTCCGCCTAAAAAGTTGGATAGCATGGATGGGAAGAAAGAGCAGCTAATGCCCGAAAAGCATCATGAAATGCAAATGTCTGAAAAATATACAACCAGGAATTCAGATTCTATGAAAAGTATGGACAGGGGAGACAACAGTGCCGATACGGAGAGTATAAAAAAGGCGAAAGTAAATTTAGGGCCCATAAAGACTATTGCCAGCATTACGCCCCCGCGTACCGTTCGCTACGATCTGTATATCCGGGACACTATTGTTACTTACGGTAATAAACCTAAAAGGGCCATCGCGGTAAACGGTCAAATACCAATGCCAACGCTTACGTTTACCCAGGGTGATACCGCCGAAATATGGGTGCATAACGAATTAGACGAAGAGACATCATTGCACTGGCATGGATTATTTTTGCCTAACCGTATGGATGGTGTACCGTTTCTTACGCAAATGCCTATTAAACCTCATTCCACCTACCTTTATAAATTCCCAATCATCCAACATGGTACGCATTGGTATCATAGCCATTCCGGATTACAGGAACAGATTGGTATGTACGGCTCCTTTATTATGAACAAAAGGGAAGAATGGAACATTCCAACCATACCCATTTTGTTAAGCGAGTGGACGGATATGAAGCCTGAAGAAGTACATCGAAGTTTAAAGAATGCTACTGACTGGTTTGCAATACAAAAAGGTACCACCCAAAGCTATGCCGAAGCGATCAGAACTGGTCATTTCAAAACTAAGGTTACCAATGAGTGGAAACGCATGAATGCGATGGACGTAAGTGATGTTTATTATGACACGTTCCTAATTAACGGCAAAAACCAAAATGAGCAACCGCAATTTAAGGCGGGCGACAAAGTGAGGTTGCGAATAGCCAACGGTGGTGCATCTGATTATTTCTGGCTGACCTATTCGGGAGGAAAGATTACGGTAGTAGCTACCGATGGCAATGATGTAGAACCGGTAGAGGTAGACAGGTTAATTATAGCCGTATCCGAAACTTATGATGTAGTGGTAACTATTCCTGAGGATAAAAGCTACGAATTTTTAGTGACGCCCGAAGACCGTACCAAATCTGCCTCGCTTTGGTTAGGCAGTGGAGAAAAAGTACCTGCCAAGAAGCTACCCAAACTTAAATATTTTGCCGGCATGAAAATGATGAACGAGATGATGGACATGCAAGGCAATATGATCGAAATGGAAGGCATGAAGATGCAGAATCAGATTATGGATATGAATACCGTAATGTACCCAGAAATAGCGGGTGAGGAAAATCCTGCTGACACCGCGATGCAGGAACATAAAATTCGAGGCATGGTAATGGGAACCTTGAAGGCTGATTCTACCAATCAAAAACCTGAGACGAAAGAACATGATATGCATAATATGGCTCCTTCTGTTTCGGAGAAGGCCAAAAGCATGTCAGAGATGAATATGGTAGATGATAACCCGGATATTGTAACACTCAATTACAATATGCTGCGTGATCCTAACAAAACAACCCTGCCGCATGGACCCTGGAAAGAATTGAAATTTGATCTAACAGGCAACATGAACCGTTATGTATGGACTTTAGATAACAAGACTGTTTCCGAGAGTGATAAAATTCTAATAAAAAAAGGCGAAAATGTGCGCATAATCTTGTTCAATAATAGCATGATGAGGCATCCGATGCATCTCCATGGCCATGATTTCAGGGTATTGAACGAACAGGGTGAAAACGCACCGATGAAAAACGTTTTGGATATTATGCCCATGGAGCGAGACACTATCGAATTTGCTGCTAGAGAAGCTGGAGGTGATTGGTTTTTCCATTGCCACATTTTGTACCATATGATGAGCGGTATGGGCAGGGTATTTAGTTATGAAAATGAGTTGGTTGATAAAACCGATATCACGGATGTGGACCTAGCTAAGCGGGGCTTAAATTCCGACGACAGAGAATTTCACCCGATGGCACAAATAGGTTTGGAAAGCAATGGCAGCGACGGAGAACTGATGCTGGCCAACACCCGCTATCGTTTTTCTTCAGAGTGGCGGATTGGCCTGAAAGCGGAGCATGGGCTTGAAAGTGAAACCTATTTTGGGCGCTACATTGGTAAAATGCAATGGCTTTTTCCTTTTGTGGGATTCGATTACCATTATAATAACATGAGGAACGAAGGAGAGAGAAATCTTTTTGGACAAATAAGCAACCAGACAAACAGAAAGGCTTTTACTGCAGGTCTGCAGTACACACTGCCCATGCTGGTGCTTGCTGAAGCCAGAGTTGATAGTAAAGGAAAGTTCCGTTTCCAGTTAATGCGGGAGGATATACCCATTTCCAGCAGAATAAGGATGAATTTTATGGGCAATACGGATAAAGAATATATGGCTGGTCTCAGATATATTGTTACTAAATATTTTTCATTGTCTACCCATTATGATAGCGATATGGGCTACGGTGGAGGACTAACTTTTACTTATTAAAAAATAAGTTAATTGTTGAATTTCGGTTTACATGAAAATATTGGAGGTTTTACTATTTTGTTATAACCTAACCATTTCATTATCCAATCAATAATTTTTCCAATGGCAAAAAGCAAACATTTTTATATCCGAAGGGTCCATCGATATCTCGGGGTTATACTCGGGCTGCAATTTCTATTATGGACCATTAGTGGGCTTTATTTCAGTTGGACCAATATTGATGAAATTCACGGCGATTTTGAACACAAAAATCCACCACATTTATCAGCTTCTTTGAATCTGATTTCGCCCAGCATGGTAATCGGTCAGCTTCCTTCGAAAGCGGATTCTATCCAGCATTTACAGATGGTGAATATCCTTGGGAAACCCTTTTATAGCATCCGCTATTTTAGCGGCAACACTTTAAATACGGTTGTCGCCGATGCGCAGACCGGAATCATCAGGCCGCCCGTTGGCAAAGTGGAAGCTGTTAAAATAGCTTCGGAAAGTTTTGCGGGCAGGCCACACATTAAAAAAATTCAATACATCACCGAAGTAAGCAAGCAGGATGAATACCGGGAGAAACCTTTGCCGGCCTGGAAAATCTCTTTTCAAAATCCGGCCAATACCAATGTGTACGTTTCATCTGCAACGGGTAGAGTAGAAACCTTTCGTAATTCAAAATGGCGCACGTTTGATTTTTTATGGATGTTTCATACAATGGATTACAACGGAAGAGACAATTTTAATAACTGGGTTCTCCGGGGATTTTCAATACTGGGTTTGATTGCTGTGCTGAGTGGATTTTTATTATTTGGGGTAAGTTCAAAATGGTTTAAAAAGAAAAAAACTAAATCTATACTTTCAAGATAAAAAAAGCTTTGCTCATAAACGTTGGTCTTTCGGTAAGCCAGACAATTTCCCCGTTGAATTAATGATTTTAATTTCGAGTGTCTAACTACCTTAAAATACGCAAATTGTAATTGATTATTATATTAATTCTACCTATCAAACCAATGTAAAAACAGAAAAATTAAATAGAATGGGCGATAGTAAATTTGCATTAACTATAATCCTTTCCTTTAAGCGATGTAAAGTGTTATGTTGATGAACATTGTCGATATAAATCATTTTAATAAAATCTTACCAGAATATACATGGCTTTATTGATGATGAGTTTTACGGCAATAATCATGTTGGGTAAAATGTGTCCAACTAAAAAAAGGAGATAGCAGAAATGAAAGCTATTTTAGCATTGTGGAAAACAAATTGTTCAAAGTTATAGCCATTCGATTTGGAACAAATACATAACAACCGATAAAACTATAAAGACTATGGAAAATCAAAAACATCAACATCATGAACGAGCAAACGGACAAGGATCTGCAGAAGTACAAGTTCAGGAAACTGCTGATAATTTGAAAGATTCTTTAGCAGAAAAAACTAAACATGGCCACGAAGCTGCTATAGATCATAATAAAATGGATCATGGCGATCATGACGCTATTCCGATGGGAATGGCAGGTCATGACCACCACCGGATGATGATTAAAGATTTCAAGAAACGGTTTTGGGTGAGTTTAATCATCACAATACCTATCCTTGTTTTCTCACCAATGATCCAGGATTTCATTGGGTATAATTTCTTGTTGCCGGGCAATCAATATATTCTTTTAGCACTTTCATCATTTGTATATTTCTGGGGTGGCTGGCCATTTTTAAAAGGTTTTTTTAGCGAAATAAAAAAATCATCACCAGGGATGATGACGTTGATTGCTATGGCTATTTCCGTAGCTTATTTTTATAGCGCAGCTACTGTATTTGGCTTGCCTGGTGTTGACTTCTTTTGGGAATTAGGAACCCTGATCGTAATTATGTTGCTGGGGCATTGGTTGGAAATGAAATCGGTGCTTGGCGCTTCAAAGGCTCTGCAACTGCTTGTAAGTATGATGCCTGCGGAAGCTCACCGTGTAAAAGCAGACGGGCAGGTTGAAGATGTAAAACTGGAAGTGCTGGAGCAAAATGATTTGATCATGATCAAGCCGGGTGAAAAAGTTCCTGCTGATGGTATCATCATAGAGGGTAGCAGTTATTTGAACGAGGCTATGCTCACCGGAGAATCCAAACCCGTAAAAAAGGAGACTGAAAACAAAGTGATAGGTGGATCTATTAATGGCAACGGTTCGCTTAAAGTAAAAGTAGAGCATACGGGGAAAGATAGCTATCTCAATAAAGTGATTACCCTTGTGGAAGAGGCGCAGAAGTCAAAATCCAAAATGCAAAACCTGAGTGACCGGGCGGCGAAATGGC
>JBDTLL010000078.1:0-9613 GCA_039934815.1 Daejeonella sp.
CCGGAAGAATAGCCACCGCCAGAAAGTTTTTCGCTTTCTCCGCGGATAGCGGAAAAATTAGTTCCTACACCGGAACCATATTTGAAAATACGTGCCTCGCGAACCCAAAGATCCATAATACCGCCATCATTTACCAGGTCATCAGAAACCGATAAAATAAAGCAGGCATGTGGTTGCGGGCGCTCGTAAGCTGAAGTTGACTTTTCTAACTTTTCAGTAATCGGGTCCACAAAATAATGACCCTGAGGTTTACCGGTAATTCCGTAAGAACTGTGCAAACCCGTATTGAACCATTGCGGTGAGTTTGGCGCTGCCAGCTGACCAACAATCGTGTAAACTAATTCATCATAAAAAACAGAAGCATCTTCTTTGCTTGCGAAATAATTATAACGCTCGCCCCAGCTTTTCCAGCAGTCTGCCATACGGTGGGCAACCTGCTTAATACTGGTTTCAGAACCTGTAGTTCCATCGGGTTTAGGCACCCCGGCTTTACGGAAATATTTCTGGGCTAAAATATCAGTTGCAACCTGGCTCCAGGTTGCCGGAACTTCTACATCTTTCATTTCAAACACCGCATCGCCGGCCGGATTACGGATAACCGATGTGCGTTTTTCGTAGGTGAAAAGATCATAGACGTTTACACCTGCTTTTGTAAAGTACCGTTGGAAGCCTAACCCTTTTCCGGCGCCTTTACCTGATTTGTTTGTAGAAGTTTTTGCCATTTCTCTGATGTGTTATTTTTTATACTTGTGAAGAAACTCCGTCCGCAAAAAATGTAGCGGAGTTTTAAACCAAATTTATCTTTCCTAAAAGGCAAAGCCTATGCTGAGTTTTCCACAGGCTGGTAACGTATCAGTCAACGGAGAACGAAAAACTTTATATGAATTTGATTTGGAGTGTTTTAGCTATGTGGAAAACTCAAAAAAACAAGTCAATAGCTAAATTTGTATCCCTATTAATATAACAAAAAAAAGCCGTGAAAAATCACGACTTTTTGAATTTTTATAGATTTTTTTGAGGAGAATTAATCCACCAAAGTAACCTTTATCATATTGGTTTTACCCTTTTTCTCAATCGGGATGGCAGCCGTATTAATTACTACACTTCCTGGCTCAATCAGGTTTTCAGCTTTCAGAATTTTGTTTACTTCGCTGATGGTCTTATCTGTACTTTCAAATTTGTCGTAGAAAAATCCACGAACGCCCCAAACTAAACTCAGTGTATTCAGCAGATTCCGGTTACTTGTAAAAATAAAGGTTCCGGCTTCCGGCCTGTGACTTGAAATTTCGAATGCCGTATATCCGGACGAAGTCATGGAAATAATTCCGGCAGCGTTGGTTTTTTCTGCCAGATAAACAGCCGATCCGCAAACTGCATCGCTCATGTATGTGGGCGAACTTGTGTTCAATTCCTTCGGAAGATTGAATGTATATCCGTTCTCTTCTACATTGCGCACAATTTTCTGCATCGTTTCAATTACAATGACAGGAAACTCTCCTACAGAAGTCTCACCGCTTAACATCACCGCATCAGCGCCATCTAATACTGAGTTTGCTACGTCATTTACTTCGGCACGCGTTGGGCGGGCAGATGTAATCATACTTTCAAGCATTTGTGTTGCCACGATAACCGGCTTACTTGCCGCACAACATTTACGAATAATCATTTTCTGAAGCAATGGAACCTGCTCCATTGGCATCTCAACACCCAAATCTCCACGGGCAACCATTACGCCATCGCTTACGCTGATAATTTCGTCAATATTTTCAATCGCTTCCGGTTTTTCCACCTTTGCAATTACCCGGGCAGTTTTTTCACTGCGGCCGATTATTCTTTTCAGCTCAATAATATCTTCTGCAGAACGTACAAATGAAAGTCCGATCCATTCTACATCATTTTTCAAAGCAAACTCCAGGTTAGAAAGATCTTCCTCGGTTAAACTCGGAATAGAAACTTTGGTATTTGGCAGGTTAACACCTTTACGGGAAGTTAAAATACCACCGTAAACAACTTCGCAATGAACCGTATCGTTGTTATTTGTTTCAATAACACGCATCTGTATCTTTCCGTCGTCCAATAAAATAATTTCGTTTGCACGAACATCTTTCGGGAAACTAGGATAAGTGATATAGATTTGCTTGTCATCACCAATCATTTCTTTGGTGGTAATGGCAATTTTATTTCCGCTTAAAAGATTAATTCCGCCGTCTTTTACAAGCCCGATTCTAATTTTTGGCCCTTGTAAATCGGCAAGAATGCCCACATTGGTTTTATATTTTTTGTTTATATCGCGAATAATATCAATTACTTTTTGGTGGTCTGCCGTACTTCCGTGCGAAAAATTAAGCCTGCAAACATCAACCCCAGCTTTAATCATGCTTAATAAAACGTCTTTTTTAGCCGAAGCCGGACCCAGCGTGGCCACAATTTTAGTTCTGTTATGAACAGTTTTCATCTGTTATATTTTTAATTAAATAATATTATACGATTTTAGCGGTGTACAAGGTACACCAAGACTGCTAAAATATGAGATTTTCTTTAGATTTAAGTTTCCGTGGATCAACTTCGGCGGCTACAAGTATTTCTGAGATCTTATTCAACCCGGAAATAATGCCTTTCAGCTCTTCCTCGTCAATATAATTGCGGATCAATAAAAAGTAATCAACCTTTTTCATTTCCGGGATTAAAAACCCGTCAGTACCTTTATTGGCAAGCAGGTTAAATTCAATGTCGGTATGTTCCTGCAAATATAAGTAGCGGCTAAAGAAAACAGGCTCGTCCTCTGAATTAAAAAACATTTCCAATTCATCTATTCGACACAAATCGAAATTTAATTGGTTATTAATTTTAAAACACAAACGGTAATCTTTCAACGGCGCAGTTATTGCTAAAAGCACAAAATCAAGGTCCAGTTCGTATTTAAGAGTAGTTTTGTTCAAATTTATTTTTTCTACTAAAATACAAATGTAAAACCCTTTATGCTTAAATATGCATGTTAAGTTGTGCTAAAAACAAAAAGGTTTGATTATTGCCAGAATTTATTTTTCTTTGCACAGAATTATTTAATCATTAAAACATAAAACTATGTCTGATATCGCTTCAAGAGTTAAAGCAATTATCGTTGAAAAATTAGGTGTAGACGAAAGCGAAGTTACACCAGAGGCATCTTTCACTAATGATCTTGGTGCTGATTCATTAGACACCGTGGAGTTGATCATGGAGTTTGAAAAGGAATTTAATGTAGCTATCCCTGATGATCAGGCCGAAACTATCGGTACGGTTGGTCAAGCTATTACTTATTTAGAAAAAAACGTAAAGTAATTTACGCCAAATCAAATAAATGGAGCTAAAAAGAGTTGTTGTTACAGGACTAGGTGCGCTTACTCCGATCGGTAATACTGTTCCAGAATACTGGGACAATCTTATCAACGGGGTAAGCGGAGCTGCTCCTATAACAAAATACGACACCACAAAATTTAAGACAAAATTTGCCTGCGAGGTGAAGAATTTTAATCCTGAAGATTTCATGGATAAAAAGGAAGCCCGCAAGTTAGATCCATTTGTTCATTTTGCGCTTGCCGCAGCAGATGAAGCTATTAAAGATGCGAAACTGGATTTTGAGAATCTGGATACCAATCGTATCGGCGTAATCTGGGGTTCGGGAATTGGTGGTTTAAAAACCTTTTTTGACGAAGTGGTAAACTTTGCCAATGGCGATGGAACTCCACGATTCAATCCATTTTTTATTCCAAAGATGATTTTGGACATTGCTCCAGGTCATATTTCTATTAAGTACGGTCTACGCGGACCAAATTTTTCTACTGTTTCTGCCTGCGCATCGTCTACCAATGCATTAATTGATTCTTTCAATTATTTGAGATTGGGCATGGCCGATGTAATCGTATCCGGCGGATCAGAAGCAATTATTAATGAAGCCGGAATGGGCGGATTTAATGCTATGCACGCACTTTCTACACGTAACGATTCTCCAACCACAGCATCACGCCCGTTTGATAAAGACCGGGATGGTTTTGTTGCCGGAGAAGGCGCCGGTTCTATCATTTTAGAAGAACTGGAACATGCCAAAGCCCGCGGTGCTAAAATCTACGCCGAAATTGTAGGTGGCGGAATGAGTGCTGATGCAAATCATATTACAGCTCCGCATCCCGAAGGTTTAGGTGCAAAACTGGTAATGACCAACGCATTGAGAGATGCAGGTTTAAGCACTTCTGATGTAGATTACATCAACGTTCACGGAACTTCAACCCCGCTTGGAGACATTAGTGAATCTAAAGCAATTGTCGATCTTTTTGGCGATTATGCTTACAAACTGAATATCAGTTCTACCAAATCTATGACCGGGCATTTGCTGGGTGCAGCAGGAGCTATTGAAGCTATTGCAGCAATTCTTGCGGTTAAGAACGATATTATTCCTCCAACAATTAATCATTTTACTGACGATCCAAATGTAGATCCGAAATTGAATCTTACTTTCAATAAAGCTCAGAAACGTACAGTACGAGCTGCATTAAGTAATACTTTTGGATTTGGCGGACACAATGCTTCAGTAATATTTAAAAAATACGAAGAATAAGTGTTTGAAATTTACCATTATTGATTTTAGATTGATGATAAGTATTTGTTGCTCCATTCTTATCTGTCGAAGAAATTAATACATGCCGGTTTCTAAACTTTATAAGCTTTATCTCTCCCCGCATAGAAACTACATCAAGGTTTTAAGAAATCTTTTAGGTTTCGTACCCGGAAATTTAAGTTTATACCGAATGGCTTTTCGGCACAAGTCTGTTGCTGTGGCTACAAAAAACGGATCAAAAAACAGCAACGAACGGCTGGAATTTTTAGGCGATGCGATTTTAGGTTCAGTAGTTGCCGAAGTACTTTTCAAAAAATACCCTTACAAAGAAGAAGGCTTTCTAACCGAAATGCGTTCGAAAATCGTGAGCCGATCCAATTTAAATCAATTGGCTCGCAAACTGGGCTTAGACGAAATTCTTGAATTTGATAATCGCCTGGTTAATTTCCCCAACAAACAAGGTTCACTTTTGGGCGATGCTTTTGAGGCTTTAATTGGCGCCGTTTTTTTAGATAAAGGGTATAATTACACCCGAGAGTTCCTGATCAACCGCATTATTAAGCCGCACGTAGACATACATCAGCTTGAGCTTACTGAAACCAATTTCAAAAGTAAACTGATCGAATGGTGCCAGCGCCATGGAAAAGATATTATGTTCGAGCTGATTGAAAATGCCGAAGGTGAAAACGCCAAACTATTTACCATTCAGGTAATTGTTGATGGAGAAAATCTTTCCATCGGTAGAGATTACAACAAGAAAAACGCCGAAAAATTAGCTGCAGAAAAAGCTTGTGAAGCTTTGAATATCTAAATCCATTTTAATTAATTATGAAGTTTATCAGACGCTTTGCTTCAATAATCTACTTAATCTGGTGCATGCTGATATTCATTAGTTCAATGATCTTGGTATTGCCTTTTATTTTGATCTCCACCACCCTTTTCAAAGGAAAACAAGCGCATCAGTTCGGATTTGTATTTTTAAGAATTTGGGGTTGGATATTTTCTACCCTGAACTTGTTTTTGATTAGCCGGAAAGTTAGTCCGAACTTGAACTTAAACCGATCACACATATTTGTCAGCAACCATAATTCTTATCTGGATTCCGTCGCTTTGGTTAAATCATCGCCTCAGGCTTTTAAACCTCTGGGGAAGATCGAAATGCTCAAGGTTCCCGTATTCGGCATTATTTACCGCCGTATGGTAGTCCTGATCGACCGTAAGGATAAGGAAAGCCGCATGCGTTGTATTGAAGATCTGAAAAAAGATCTGGCTTTGGGATTATCCATTTTAATTTTCCCGGAAGGCACCATGAATAAAACGGACGAGCCTTTGGCCGAATTTTACGACGGTGCATTCCGGTTGGCTATAGAAACACAAACTCCCATATTACCGGTTGCCATTATCAACGCCCGCAATTTAATGCCCCGAAAAAACATGCTGCTTGTAAAACCCGGGTTCATCAAATGTATTTACGGCGATCCGATAGAAGTAACCGGCTTAAACCAGGAAGATTTGCCTGCGTTGAAGGCGAAAGTGCATGGGATTATGACAGAGATGATTGTTAAGGCAAGTTAGAAAAATTTCACTCCTTAATTTTTACCCTTAAGTCCGGCGCTTTGGGCAAAACAGGTAGAGCCAGTTTACTTTCCGGCTTTCCCTGTGCAACGAATTTGGCAGCAGAATTCTTAATGTAACTAATCAGTTGATATTCATCCCATGAATATATTTGCGAAAATTCCGGGCGGTAATTATCCATAAAATTATGCAAATCTTTGCCTTCAAAACCACTGTATTTTTGAACACTAAATTTGTTAAACCGGCGATCTATTTCAGTTTGCTGCAATTCATAATTGTAGAAATTATTAAATCTTCGGGCTTGTCTCGGTGTTTTTCCAATCAGCTCATATATCGCCGTTAAGGGAGAAAAAATAAAACTTAATAAAGGCGGTTTCCCGGAATAATAACTTCCTTTTTTGCGGTATTGCTTTTTTATTTCGTCAAGTTCCTGCTTTTTGGTTTGTGAAGTGACAATCACTTCGGAAAGGCGGATGATGGGCTGCAACCTGATTATTAAATCCGCAGAAGATTCAATATTAAAATAATAATCCGTGTAGCCATTTTTACGTATGATGATGGAATCGCCCTTTGAGGCTAAAATAGAAAACTCGCCAAGCGAATTACTTTTCCCCAAAAGCTTGTCGGATGGAGTGAATATCCCGGCATCCGCTATGCGCAAATAACTTTCTTTATCCATTAACACGCCTTTTAAATTTAATTGCTGCGCATATCCTGAAATATAGCCGGCAAAAAACAAGATGAGCAGGAAAAGATATCGCTTTGCGTAAGGCATGTTTTGTTTAAACTGTAAAACTAAGAATTGATTGCCCTGCGGATTGCTAAAAATTGTTAAATTTTATAAGCGCCTTTAATATTTGTTATGTATCGGAGAATTAATCTATTCGGCAATTAATCTTATCTTTGCCCGATGATAAAATCCATGACCGGTTATGGCCTGGCTGTTAATGATTTTGCGCAGGCAAAATATACAGTTGAGATCAAATCATTAAACAGTAAGTTTCTAGACCTTTCCTTAAAATTTCCAAAAGCTTTTTCTGATAAAGAATTTATGTTGCGCAACGAGTGCAGCAAGCAAATTGAACGCGGAAAAGTACATATCAGCATTTCGGTGGAATATGCTGAATCCACAAGTAAGGCGGCAAGCATTAACCAGGATCTTTTAAAAACCTACTACAAGCAATTAAAAGCTGTTGCTGATGAGCTTGGCGACAATGCTACAAACCTTTTATCGCTTTCGTTAAACTTCCCCGATGTAATACAATATGAGGCGGACGGTGTAAGTGAAGACGAATGGAAAATGCTTCACAAAACGTTTGAAGAGGCGTTAAAAAATTTCCAGAATTTCCGTGCGGATGAAGGAAATGTGTTGAAAGAAGATCTTGTTTTCCGTATCCAGAATATTTTAGACGGAATGGCAAAAGTTGCAGAACTGGAGCCAAACCGAATTCCAATGATTCGCGAACGGTTGAATCATTTCCTGGAAGAAAACGTAGGAAAAGAAAATATAGATCACAACCGCTTTGAGCAGGAGCTGATTTATTATATTGATAAACTGGATATTACAGAAGAAAAAATCCGGCTAAAAAGTCATTGCGATTATTTTATCGACGCTTTGAAAGATAAAGACGCAAACGGCAAAAAACTGGGTTTCATCTCCCAGGAAATTGGCAGGGAAATAAATACAATGGGTTCTAAAGCCAACGATGCGAAAATGCAGCAAACTGTTGTGGGCATGAAAGAAGAACTGGAAAAGATCAAAGAACAATTATTAAACGTTTTGTAAAAAATCGGCAGTTTGGGTGCAAGCCCGATCTACAGATTTAGTGTTTTATTTTTATGCAGGAAGGCAAACTCATTATATTTTCTGCTCCGTCCGGAGCCGGTAAAACAACCATAGTACATCATCTGTTAGGAAAAATTCCACAGCTGGAGTTTTCTATTTCGGCTACAACCCGCGAAAAGCGTGGCGATGAAGTGGACGGAAGAGATTATTATTTCATCAGCAAGGAGGAGTTTCTGCATAAAATTGCGAAGAAAGAATTTGTTGAGTTTGAGGAAGTTTATTCGGGCACTTTTTACGGAACGTTGCGTTCAGAGATTGAGCGCATCTGGAGTCATGGCAAACACGTTATTTTTGATATTGACGTAGAAGGCGGACTGCATTTAAAGAAGAAGTTTGGCGATCAGGCGCTGGCGGTTTTCGTACAGCCACCTTCTTTAGAAGTTTTGATAGACCGGTTAACGGGCCGCGGCACAGACAGCGAAGAAAAATTAGCAGAACGCATTATCAAAGCAGATAAGGAATTAAAGTACGCTGATCGTTTTGATGTGATTCAAAAAAATTATGATTTGCAAGTAGCTTGTGATGAAGCAGAGAAGTTGGTGAGTAATTTTTTGAAACGTAGTTAAAACTCAATGAAAATAGGTCTTTTCTTCGGTTCATTTAATCCAATTCATACCGGGCATTTAATCATAGCCAATTACATGGCAAACTATACAGATCTGGATCAGGTTTGGATGGTTGTTTCGCCTCATAATCCTTTAAAAGAAAAAGGAGATTTGATTAATATGTATGACCGTTTGGAAATGGCCAAACTGGCGACAGAAAATGCCGAAAATATCCGCGTAAGCGATATTGAATTGAAACTACCGCAACCTTCTTATACTATTGATACGCTGGCATTTTTACACGAAAAATATCCGGAACATTATTTCAGCTTAATTATGGGAGCGGACAATTTGGTCACCCTTAAAAAGTGGAAAAACTACGAATTGATTCTTCGCGATTATCACATTCATGTATATCCGCGACCGGGTTCAGAAAATGCGGAACTTTTGAATCATCCATCGGTAACCAAAACCGAAACACCGCAAATGGAATTGTCATCAACTTTTATTCGCAAAGCATTTAAAGAGGGAAAAAACGTTCAGTTTTTTGTTTCAGATCCGGTTTTGAAATTCATGGAAAGCAAAAATCTGTATAAATAGCGTGACAAATTTTTCGGTTTAGTTTTTTTAGATAAATTCACGCTTCCAAAAAGGAAGACAATTTATGATCAGATTAAGCCTCGCCCTTCTCGTATTATTTACCCCTATTTTATTAAAAGCACAGGCAACAAAACCTGTTTCAGATACAACCAAATTAAAAGAAGTCGTAGTTGTTTCTTCCCGTTTTCCGGAAGAAAAAGCAAATGTTGCGCAAAAAGTGGAGGTCATTTCGGCTGAACGTTTGCAGCAAATAAACGGCCTGTCTACGGCTGATGTCATGCAGCAAACGCCCGGCGTTATCGTTCAGAAAAGTCAGCTTGGTGGTGGAAGTCCGGTTTTACGGGGTTTTGAGGCCAACCGCATTTTATTGGTGATGGATGGCGTACGATTAAACAACGCAATTTACCGCGGAGGACATTTGCAAAATATAATCACGGTGGATAACAATTCGCT
>JBDTLL010000079.1:0-9446 GCA_039934815.1 Daejeonella sp.
CCCCTCCCTTCAAAGAAAAAAAATAATTTCATTCTCTGATTCGTAAGCTCATTTTTTACCCGTAAATTAATGAAATACTAAAATCAAAACCATGTCAGAAAATAAATCCTGCAAGGTGGTATGTTTTGGCGAGATCCTTTGGGATAATCTTCCGAATGGCAGGAAACCCGGTGGCGCTCCTATGAACGTAGCCTATCATTTAAATAAACTCGGACTTGAAAGCAATTTAATAAGCAGGGTTGGCAATGATCAAAACGGCAAAGAGCTGCTCGACTTTATACGCAGTAAAGGTTTATCGACCGAATTCTGTCAGCAGGATGATACTTATAAGACATCGACGGTGGAAGTTAGCGTGGGCGCAGATCACGAAGTAAAATATGAAATAGTTGCTCCTGTGGCATGGGATTTCATTGAGCATGAAAGTCGGCTGGATGATCTGGTTTCTAAGGCAGACGCTTTTGTATTCGGCAGTCTTGCAGCCAGAAATCAGGTATCAGATCAAACCCTGCAGGGATTACTTGAAAAAGCAACTTATAAAGTTTTTGACGTCAATTTACGTGAGCCGCATTATACCAGATCCGGAATCTCCCAACTCTTGGCAAAGGCTAGTTTACTCAAATTAAATATTCACGAGCTTACCCTACTTTCGTCCTGGTTCAGTACATCCTGCCAGACAGAAAAGGAAAGAATCAGCGTGCTCCAGGACCAATTTAATGTGAAAGAAATCCTGATTACAAAAGGCGCTTCCGGAGCAAGTTTTTATACCGATACTGATCAGTATAATTATCCCGCATATAAGGTGCAGGTAAATGACACAATTGGCAGCGGAGATTCATTTTTAGCCGCCTTTTTATCTCAAAAGCTGAAAAATGCACCTATTGAAGAGTGTTTAAATTATGCAGTTGCTTTAGGTGCTTATGTAACCATGCAGGCCGGTGCTTGTCCGGAATACAGCAAAGATGATTTATTAAGATTTATTAGTAAAAACGAATTGATAAAGAAGCAAATATGAAATCACTTAATTATTTAATGATAATATCCGTATGAAAAATGTAATTGCTTTCACCTTTATACTTTCACTTGTCATATCAGGAAGTTTATTTGCCCAAACTACTGATGGAGCTGATGAAATTTATCGTCCACAGATACATTTCTCGCCAAAAGCACACTGGATAAATGATCCGAATGGAATGGTTTATCATAAGGGAGTGTATCACCTCTTCTTTCAGTATTTTCCTGACGGTAATATTTGGGGACCGATGCATTGGGGCCACGCAACTAGTAAAGATTTATTTCACTGGGAAGAAAAAGCAATTGCTTTATATCCCGATAGTCTGGGGTATATTTTTTCAGGAAGTGCGGTTGTTGATGAAAATAATACCGCCGGATTTGCTAAAAATGGAGAAGTTCCTTTAGTCGCAATATTTACACATCATAGCATGGAAGGCGAAAAAGCCAAACGCAATGATTTTCAGAACCAAAGTCTTGCATATAGTCTGGACGATGGAACAACCTGGGTAAAATACTCCGGCAATCCGGTATTGCGCAACCCGGGAATTACAGATTTCCGCGACCCTAAAGTGATGTGGTTTGAAGGTTCTAAAAAATGGATCATGACATTAGCCACTAAAGACCGGATCACATTTTACTCATCGCCCAATTTAAAAGACTGGACCAGGGAAAGTGAATTTGGAGAAAACCTGGGAGCGCATGGCGGTGTTTGGGAATGCCCCGATTTATTTACTCTTGATGATAATGGAAAGAAAGTTTGGGTATTGCTTGTCAATATAAATCCCGGTGGACCTAATGGAGGTTCAGCTACACAATATTTCCTGGGGGATTTTGACGGAAAAACATTTACAGCACAAAACACCGGCACAAAATGGCTGGATTACGGACCAGATGAATATGCGGGAATCACGTGGTCGAATACCGGTAACCGGAAAATATTTTTAGGCTGGATGAGCAACTGGCAATACGCTAATGTTGTTCCAACCGAAACATGGCGGAATGCCATGACAATAGCCCGTGAATTAAAATTAAAACGAGCAGGAAATGATTTGCTGATTGCTTCAGAACCGGTTAAAGAAATTGAAAATTTACAAGAGTCTAAAAATAGTATGGCTGATTTTTCTTTTTCCGGAGACGCAAAAATTGATCAGAAAATTAGCAGCATAAAGTTTCCTTTCAGTCTGGATATCAGCCTGAGCGAAGCTAAAGATTTCAGCATTGAGCTAAGCAATGATCTAAATGAAAAGCTGCTGATAGGATACAACGGATCAAAAAATCAATATTTCATCGACAGGACAAAATCCGGCAAAGTGGCTTTTGAAAAAGGATTTGCCGGAATACATGTTGCGCCACGATTTAGCAAAGACAAAGAGTTGAACCTGCATTTGATCTTTGACAACAGTTCTGTGGAATTATTCGGAGATGATGGCCTAAGTGTTATGACAGAGATCTTTTTCCCAAATAAACCCTATGATAAACTTAGTTTGACAAGCAAGGAAAAGATACATGTCAAGCAGTTAGAATATACACAGCTGGCAAAAAGTATGGATATCAAATAGATCTTTCGGAACCTTATTTTTCTCTATGCAAAATGATACAAAAACAAAACATCACCTGTAAAGGCTGGTTTTGGCTGATCTTTGATCTCAAGTTTAATAGAAAGTGTAGCTTTAGTTACACCTCTTAGATTTGCGATTGACGAAAGTTTAACGCGGCATCTCACTTCGCTGTCTACCACTACCGCCTGACCGAATTTCAGTTTTTCGATACCATAATTAACCTCCATCTTCAGGTTTTGTACATCAACAATCTGTTTCCATAACAATGGAATTAACGACAATGTAAGATACCCATGCGCAATGCTGGCCTTAAACGGGCTTTCAGTTTTTGCCCTTTCCGGATCTGTATGTATCCATTGATGATCTAAAGTCGCGTCTGCAAATTTATTGATCTGATCCTGGGTAATTTTGTGCCAGGAGGAAACACCCAGCTCCAAACCTAATTTTGATTCGAATTCTTCGTAACTTTTGATGGTCAGCATTTGGCTAAAGTAAAAATTATTTAAGATTTAAGAAACGCTCAGCGCAGTAATACGAGAAAATTTTATATTTTTTTGTAATTAAACAGCCGAACTTTAATCTAAGTATAACGATCAGAATGATTAGCTTACCGAAAAACAAATTTGATCTCTGGTTATCATTTGAAATAAAAAGATTCAGTTTCATATATGAATAATGTTAGTCCTCAATTTTCTTACAGATTAGAACCTTTTTTTGAACTTTCTCCCGATTTACTTTGTATTGCCGGTTACGATGGTTATTTCAAGCGCATTAACCCTGCTGTTTCCAAGCTTCTCGGATATTCTATGGAGGAATTATATTCCCGGCCTATAAACGATTTCGTTTTTGAAGATGATAAAATCGAAACGGCGCAAAAGCGAGAACAACTGACCAAAAGCAATCCACTTTACTATTTTGAGAATCGGTATGTAACCAAATCCGGAGAAATAGTGTGGCTTTCCTGGACCTCCCTTCCGGCCGACGACATTCAACTTATTTACGCTGTCGCGAAAAACATTACACATAAAAAAAAGCTCGAAGAAGAACGGAATTCTCTTTTGGCAAATCTCACTACTATAAACAAAGATCTAAAGCAAATTACCTACACAACATCTCATGATTTGCGAACCCCCGTTAATAATTTACTTGCCGTTTTCAGTCTGATAGATTCCTCTAAAATTACCGATCCGGATACGCTTGATTTTATCGGCGTTTTGCAAAAATCAACAGAAAGTTTAAAAGATACGCTGAATAATTATGTAGATATTTTAAGCCAGAAAGAAAGTTTAAACGAGCAACTCGAACTCGTCAATTTTGATGCTTCCTTAAATTCTGTAAAAAATTCACTTAAATCATTAATAGAAACTTCTAAAACAGAATTTGAAATTGATTTTTCTGAATTGGAGCACGTGCATTTTAACCGGGTTTACATGGAAAGCATTTTCATGAACCTCATCAGTAATTCAATAAAATACTCCAAAAAAGAATGCAATCCCATCATTAAAATCAAATCGGGAATTGAAACCGGTAAACTCCGATTAATATTTTCTGACAATTGTCTTGGTTTTGATATGAACCTGGTGAAAGATAAAATCTTTGGGCTCCACCAAAAATTCAGCAATCACTCAGATAGTAAAGGCATCGGCCTCTATCTGGTTCACAGTCACATTACCAGTTTGGGTGGAAAAATTACCGTAGATAGTAAAGTGAATGAGGGAACAACTTTCACCATCACTTTTAGAAGTTAAAACTTAGTTTGTCACCTTTCCCTGTCGGGCGATGATAAACCCAATCACTTCATCTATTGTTAAGCCGGCTCTTTCGCAAGCGTCCAGAATTTCCTCGCGGGAAACGCTGGCAGCAAATGTTTTATCTTTTAATCGCTTTTTGACACCTTTTACGTCCATGTTTTCGTAACCGGATGGGCGCATTAAAGAGTAGGCATGTATAAAGCCGCTTAATTCGTCAAAAGCATACAGCATTTTATCCATATTGCTTTCTGGCTGCACTTTGAAATAATTAGGCCCGTGAGACGCGATAGCTCTGATTATTTCCGGATCCACACTCCTGCTTTCCAGTTCTTCAATAATTTTGCGGCAATGCTGATCGGGCCATTGATCCCAGTCGGCATCGTGTAATAAACCCGCTAATTCCCAGCGCCATTGTCCTGCATCGTCTAAACCCTCTTTTTCTTCAGCCCAGCTTTTCATCAAAAAAGCAACCTGCTTCATGTGCATTTGCAATCTTGGGTTTAAAACCCAGCTTCTAAATAAACTTTCCGCTTCCGCGTGACTAAGAACATTGCCCTTGTTTGCGGGGTCTCCAAAAACGCTTCTTTTAAGGTCTAAATCCATATTTAAAAATATTAAATTTAATCGGTTTGCATTCTTACCGAGGCATCCCAACTCATATTTCAAAAATTTTACTCCTAAAATATAAATTGAAACATCAAATTCTGTTATGCTTTAGAATTTGCTGTTATCTTTGCAGGCAAAAAAGCACAATAATTGGAATTGTAAGGCTATATTCCGGTTTTCATCACCCGTAAATGGAGAACAAAGCTGAAAAAACGAACCTACAGGTAAAAGAAATCAAACCACCCGGCAAACTTACCCGGATGTTTTTAGAATTATACGAAGTATATATTTTTATTGGCCGATTTTTTAAAGAGGCGTTTCTCCCCCCGTACGAAGGCAAAGAATTGATGAGACAATGTTACGACATTGGATACAGATCATTATTACTTATTTCAACAACAGGCTTTATTACCGGAATGGTTTTTACCAAACAATCCCGGCCTTCGCTTGCCGAATTTGGTGCAACTTCATGGTTGCCCTCTTTAGTTGCAATTGCTTTATTAAGAACTCTTGCCCCACTACTTACTGCACTTATTGCCGCGGGTAAAGTTGGTTCAAGCATAGGCGCAGAACTGGGTTCAATGCGGGTAACAGAGCAAATAGATGCCATGGAAGTTTCGGCAACCAATCCGTTTAAATTTTTGGTTACAACACGCGTTCTCGCATCCACAATCACTATCCCTATTTTAACTTTTTATACGGCCATGATCGGTATGCTGGGCGCTTTGCTCAATGTTCACCTGAGCGAAGGCACAAGTGCGACCGCCTTTTTCCAGTCCTCATTAGAATCTATAACCTTTTTAGATATTACAGCATCAACCGTTAAAGCCATTATATTCGGATTTACAATTGGTATTGTTGGCTGTTACCAGGGATATAATTCTTCCAAAGGAACAGAAGGAGTTGGAAAAGCGGCAAATGCTGCGGTTGTTATCGGTATGTTTTTAATTTTCATCGAGGAGGTTGTTTCTGTACAATTTTTTGCCTTATTCAGAACCTGATTTAAATGGAAGAAAAAAAAGCTACTCCTGCCGGATTAGAAAAGGTAATTGAGATCAGGAATCTGTATAAATCGTTCGGCACATTTGATGTTTTAAAAGGTGTTGATCTTGATCTGTTCAAGGGCGAGAATCTGGTGGTTTTGGGGAAATCCGGAACCGGAAAATCAGTTCTGATAAAAATTATTGTGGGACTTTTAACGGCCGATGAAGGTGAAGTAGTGGTTTTGGGGCAACACCTCGAACATATAAGCTATAAAGAATTGCTTTCACTCAGGTTAAAAGTGGGTTTTTCATTTCAGGCCAGCGCTTTGTATGATAGTATGACGGTTGGTGAAAATTTAAAATTTCCACTTGTACGAAATCAGAGAAGTTTAAGCAAAGCTGAGGTAGCCAAAGCCGTAGATGAAGTCCTCGATGCCGTTGGATTATTAAATACCATTGACCAGATGCCTTCTGAACTTTCCGGGGGACAAAGAAAACGGATTGGAATTGCACGAACTTTAATTTTAAGGCCGGAAATTATGCTTTATGATGAGCCGACGGCAGGTCTCGACCCGATCACATGCCTTGAAATAAACAGCCTGATCAATGAGGTTCAGGAAAGATTCCATACCAGTTCTATTGTAATTACCCATGATCTTACATGCGCTAAAGCTGTTGGAAATCGCATTGCCATGCTGCTCGATGGAAAATTTGAGCGTGTTGGTAGATTTGATGAAGTTTTTACTACATCAGATGACAGGGTAAAACCATTTTACGATTATAATTTTATAAAATAAAAGATATGCAGGTTACAGACATTCGCCGCAAAACAACGGTTGGAGTTTTCATTTTACTTGGACTGGTCATTTTTGTTGTAGGGATATTTACCCTCGGAAGCCAGAAAAAAGTTTTTGTGAAAAGCTTCAGTGTAAACGTAGTGTTTAATGATATCCAGGGACTGAAAACCGGGAATAATGTTTGGTTCTCAGGTGTAAAGATCGGAACTATAAAAAAGATCAAGTTTTACGGAACTTCGCAGGTGCAGGTTTTCATGAATCTGGAAGAAGAGGCTCACCGTTACATCCATAAAGATGCCAAAGCGAGCATCAGTTCTGACGGATTGATCGGCAACAAGATCATTGTGATTTCGGGCGGAAACCCGAAGTTCCCATTTGTTGAAGATGGCGACCAGCTTACGGTGAATAATTCATTATCTACTGATGAGATTATGAATACCTTACAGGTAAACAATAAAAACCTGGTAGAAATCACATCAGATTTTAAAGTGCTTGCGCAAAATTTAGTGGATGGAAAAGGAACCGCAGGCGCTTTACTTGCCGACCAGCAGATCGCGGATAATTTCAAAACTATTGTGTATAACCTGAAAGCAACAACCGCTTCAGCAAATCAAATGGCCAAAGAATTGGATCAGTTTTCCAGCACGCTCAATACCAAAAACGGATTGGCAAACAGAATGCTGACTGATACGGCCGTGTTTGCCAAACTACAGAGTTCTGTAAATGAGTTACAAAAAACCGCTGCAACCGCCGCAAAATTAACCCAGAATTTAAATGACGCTTCCGCGAAGCTGAATAATAATGATAACGCGATTGGTTTATTATTGAATGACGGTAAAACCGCCGATCAGGTTAAAGCAACCATGAAAAATCTGGAAAGCAGCACCAAAAAACTGGACGAAAACATGGAAGCCCTTCAAAGCAATTTCCTGTTAAGAGGTTTTTTCAAAAAGAAAGCAAGGGCAGCAGAAGAAGCGAAAGAAGAAAAAGTACAGCAATAAATTATTTGCCTTTAAATAATCACTTTAAATTTTCCCAACCCGGTTTTACATTTTAATTTTTTCGCATATACCTGAAAACTGCTAACTAAAGTTTACTTTGATTACTAAGCAATGAGTAAAAAATCAGAGAAAATGAGTTTTAACGCCACCTGGTCTATGGCCGTTGGCGGAATGGTTGGTGGGGGAATTTTTTCGGTATTAGGTGTTATCATAGAAACGGCCGGAAAATGGGCCTGGTTGAGTTTTGTTATCGCCGGACTGATCGCATTAATTTCTGCCCACAGTTATTCGCAGCTATCGCTCAAATATCAAAAAGGTGGCGGAGCATTCATCTTTCTCAGAGAACTAAATTATAAAGGCCTGGCCGGCAGTCTGGCCTGGGTTTTAATTCTTGGCTATATTCTAACCATCTCTGTTTACGCTTTCACTTTTGGACATTATGTGGCGCATGTTTTTAATATGGGAGCATGGTTTCCCAGAGCTCTTGCTTTCGCGATAATTGCCTTACTAACACTTGTTAATTTGCGTGGCGTGGGCGATGCGTCGAAAGTAGAAATTGTAACCGTTTGGGGTAAATTATTTGTGCTGCTTGGTTTATCTTTAATCGGCATTACGCATTGGGCACCAGAGCAATTGTCTGCAGGAATACAGCCGAGAGGATGGCATACAGCGATAATTGGGGCGGCAACTATTTTTATGGCTTATGAAGGATTTCAGCTCCTCTCCTATGATTTTAATGACATTAAAAATCCAAAGAAAAATCTTCCTCTGGCAACCCTCACGGCTGTTTCAGCAGTAATTGTCATTTATATATTGGTTACTCTCGGTGCTACCATGCTTGTTGGCGCTCATACCATAATTGAGCAAAAAGAAGTCGCACTTTCTATTGCAGGCAAACAAGCATTTGGCTTAACAGGCCTGATTTTAGTCACTATTGCCGCCGCATTTTCTACCGGTTCAGCAATAAACGCCACTTTATTTTCTACCGGAAGATTAATGGAAATTGTTGCAGAAAAGAAAGATTTACCTGCTGCTCTAACCAAAGAAAACAAGGCTCACATGCCGTATTATTCCTTGTTGATAATTGCTTCTTTTGCCGCTGTCCTTTCCGTAATCGGTTCTTTAGGTTCTTTGGTTGATGCGGCAAGTTTGATCTTTCTGATCACATTTGGCTCGGTTAATTTAATGGCATGGCATCAGAAAGTAAAATTCAGGATCTTATGTTTTATTGGATTTCTTGGTTGTGCTACCGCGATTTTACTATCCAGCTATCAGCAAGTCAGCGACAAACCATGGCAACTGGGCTTAATTTTAGCCTTTATTCTCACAGCCATTTTTGCCAGAAAATGGATTCATCAGCAGATAAATAAATAGCTTTCCCTCAAGCAATACCTTTTTTTGGTATTTTATTTGCCTTTGTAGCTTCGCGGAGAATAAACTCCCGATCAAATTTTACATTTTGAAAAAAGTAGCGGAAATCACACTCATTTTCTGGATCATGAAAATTTGTGCAACTACCCTTGGCGAAACAGCCGGAGACATGTTGTCAATGACCTGGAATCTGGGTTATGGAGTAAGTTCGCTAATTCTCATCAGTTTTTTCATCGTAACTCTTATTGCACAACTGATCTCAAAAAAATACAATCCCATTTTATACTGGCTGGTAATTATATCTACCAGTACCGCCGGAACCACCATTTCTGATTATATGGACCGAACCTTGGGACTTGGCTATGCA
>JBDTLL010000080.1:0-9285 GCA_039934815.1 Daejeonella sp.
AAATTGGGTTTGATTTCTGACAAATCAACCTTATATTTGCGCTCTTGTTTTTTAGAGCAAAATATAACCAAACGTCATGAAAAGAACATTCCAGCCTTCTCAAAGAAAAAGAAGAAATAAGCACGGCTTCAGAGAACGCATGAGCTCAGCCAACGGAAGAAGAGTATTAGCATCAAGAAGAGCTAAAGGAAGAAAAAGAATTTCGGTTTCTGATAACCGTCTTCATAAAGCATAATTTTTGATAGGTTTTTTAGCCGCTATATTTTTCTGCAGATCATGGTCTGTGTTTAGCAGGGCTTAAACTATCAAGATGTATACTTTCAAAAAAGAAGAACGGTTATGCAGCAAAAAGCTTCTTGATAAGCTTTTTCATAGCGGTTCTTCTTTTCTATTATATCCTTTCAGAATTACCTGGCTTGCTGAAAATTTAGCAGGATTATTTCCGGTACAGGTAGTTATCAGCGTTCCCAAGCGAAGATTTAAAAGAGCTGTAGATCGTAATCTCCTGAAAAGGAAAATACGAGAGATCTACCGTTTGAATAAATCTGATTTGTTATACAAGCAACTTGGTGAAAATAATATCACTTTAATTGCTGCAATTCAGTTTATTGGGAAAGATATTTCTGATTATGCATTTCTGGATAAAAAGCTGAAATTAGCATTAGAGCAATTAGTTAAACTTTCCGCTGCTGCTGATGAAAAATAACCTGGTTTCACAAATTATTGGAAAATTTTTCCTTTTAATCATCAGAGGATACCAAATTCTTCTTTCGCCCATTTTGGGCGCTTCATGCAGATATACGCCAACCTGTTCGCAATACGGTGTTGAAGCAATTAAAAAACACGGTCCGTTTAAAGGCGGTTGGTTAACGTTGAAAAGAATTGCCAGTTGTAATCCCTGGGGCGGCCATGGTCATGATCCTGTTCCTTAATTTTTCCGTTTAAATAGTTTCTGCATGCAAAATTCATTAATTCTTTTATTAGAAACCGCAACGCCAAATTGCTCAGTCGCATTAGCAGAAAATGGTGTGGTGCTCGCATTTAAAGAATTAAATGAACAGAACGTTCACGCCAGTCATATAACTTTGTTTGTAGAGGAAGTTATGAAAGATGTAGGGAAAAAATATTCAGAGCTTAACGCAATTGCCATCAGTAAAGGACCAGGTTCTTACACTGGCTTGCGAATTGGCGTTTCTACAGCAAAAGGATTATGTTTTGCATTAGATATTCCATTAATTGCTATTAATACATTAGAAGCTATGGCAGCCGGCGCAGTAGGCATGATGAAAAATCAGGATAAGGAATTAATTTTTTGTCCGATGATAGACGCCCGAAGAATGGAAGTTTACACTGCGCAATACGATTCTGAATTGAATGAGATACAACCTGTTCGGGCGGAAATAATTGATGAAACTACGTTTGCTGATTTGTTAAATTCTAAATCAGTTGTATTTTTTGGCTCAGGTTCAGAAAAATGTAAGCCTTTATATGCTTCGCATGAAAATGCAATTTTTCTCGAGTTAGAAAATTCGGCAGCTTATATGGCTACCGCTGCAAACGATAAATTTAAGTCTGAAAATTTCGAGAACGTGGCTTATTTCGAACCTTTTTATCTCAAAGATTTTGTGACCACGGCTCCTGCAGTGAAGAAAAATAAATAGACTTACCTTCTTCTAAAAATTCCGAATAGACCAGAAAAGAAACTTCTGTGTGGTCCGCTTGATGCCATTTCCAATCCGGGAATATTATTTGAATTAGCCGGATGTTCCATTGCCGGACCAAATTTTACAGCAAAACCCAAATAAGCCGAAGCGCCGCTATGTCCGTTTCCAATTGTTGGATCGTCGTTTTTTAATGATCTGGCCGCTTCTATGGTTTTAAATATCTGATCACTTCCCAGAAAGAATTCTACGTTTGGAGATTTGATCATCAACTGAGCTCCGGTAGAAAAGTAATCGTTTGTATTGTAAACTTCAGAAACAGTAAATACAAAGTTTTTAAGTTTATAATTGTTAATCAGGCCGATATTTCCTCCCGGGTAAAATAAATTTTTGGAAACGATGAAATTGCCTTTATATGGTCCCACAGATTTACTAACCATTCCTTCGGCCTTACCATTAATTACGCTAACAAAGTTATCTTCTTCGGCCGCATCATTTAGCATCGTTCCAATGGCGCTGTTCAGACGTTCATCTGCCGTTCCATCAGAAGCGTTATTAATTCCAATTAATGTATCGAACTGGTAATCGTAAGAATCTTTACTCCATCTGATAAAACCCAGATCTTTTAAATTTCCCATTAAAAACCAACCTCCCGGCAGCTTATAACTCAAGCCCGCAGAAAGTGCGATGCCCGGATCTTTAAACGTGGGATAGATGACGTTTTTACTTACATTTTCCGTTAAGAAACTAGATTTAAACTCACCTTTCAAATCCACGTAAAAGCTATCGCGATTCGGGACGGTTTTCAATTCCGAACGCTCCACTTTTAATCGGTTATATGAGATGCCGCTCAGAGCACTCAATTTAACACCCAGCGATAATTTTTTGTCATAATCTTCGCGGTAGCTAATGCTGAACTGATGATAAGACTGATTGTAACCTTTATCGTTGAATACATTATCGTATTGATTTTGAGCAAACAATTTATAGTTGTCAAAAATTGCGATCGACTCATTTGAGACTTTTACGTTGCCGTCATTTCTTACCTGCCAGGCAAAACCTAATTCCCGGTTAAAATCCACATTTTTAAAAATGCGAAACATCGCCAGATAGGTGTTGGTATGCGCCGTTAAGGTGTTGGTTTTGCTTTCGCCCAATGTTATATCGCGGCCATTAAAAACCTGCTTGTAAATTAAATACTTAAAGCCGTTTTGCGCCGGTCCGGTAAATACAGCATTGGCAGAAACCGTTGGAATGAAAAAATTAAAGGCAAATTTGCGACTGGTATCTGCTTTAAATGCCTTTTGCGAAGGGTTTTCGAAAGAATCATACAACGTTTCCGTATTGTATAGCGCTAGTTGTTGGGCTTGCAAAGAGTAGATTGAAATAGTGAAGAATAAACTCAAATACAGTTTTCTCATACCATCAATCTTTCTCATATAACTCTTATAAATATTAATTCAATTACTGATTTACTATTAACGTATCTTTTGTGACAGCAGTTTCAACAAGTTGTTTGGAAGCGGCGTAAAAATTTGTAAAAAAGTGGTCGCCATCACTGCTCCATTGGTAAGAGATTCCGTAAAATTTTTTATAACCAAATTCATCACTTTTTATATTTTTTGAATAAGATCTTTTTAAAAGTGAATTTATATTATCGTAGGAGTTTTTTACATTCAGATATATAGAAATATTGCTTTCATCAGCTACTAAGCGGTTAAATGCTGTAAAATTGGAATTGCTGTAAAGTTGTTTACCGGCATTATAGTTTGATAAAAATCGTTGCAAACTGCCTGGAGAATTGGATGTAATGAGATAGTTGTCAATAATGGTGTAGAATGGCGCATTAAATTGTTTAAAAGGCTCGCCAAAATAATTCGTAAACAGTTCGGGATAATTTAAACGCCAGATATTTTCTGAATAAACAGTGCTCAGAGGTTCCATAAAAAATTGCAATTTACGACCGTTTGTTAATTTTATTGCGCCCAGTTTTTCACGGGTTGAAAGCTGAAAAATTACAAACTCATTTCCCCAGTATTTTTGGATGTCACGATTCGCCTGGATACCTGTTTCTTTAGAAATTGTATTGATTACTTCATCCAGTTTTCCAAGTTCTTTTTTGCTTTTATAGAAGTTGCGGAGATCTTTATTAAAAAGAGAATAATTCGAAAGTCCGAATGCGATGAAATACGCCGTGTTTGCAGGCACAATACGAGTAATTGGATTTTTAACAGCTTTTTGGTGCAAAAATAAATTGAGATAATTTAATGTTGTACTGTCTGTTTTGGTGATTCCGTTAAACATTAAAGCATCATTTTTAAAATTCATATTCAGCGTACTAAATCCGCTGAGATTACTTAATAAATTGAAATTGCCGTTGGCTTTTTTGTCCCTGAAAAATGAGTTTAAAAATTCTTTTCCGGTAGTCAGATTGACAAAAACATTCGCGGCAGAATTATCATTTTTCAAACTTCCCGAATTAATTTCTTCAATAAAATCATCGGATATTTTTGGTGAATTTGCATTTAGAACCTGCAGTAATAAATTTTTAGAAAAGCTACCATTTGCAACTGATTTATTAGTGTATAAGTAAAATGGCTTCTTTGTTCCCGCGAACTGAATTTCAGCTATTTTAATTCCATTAGCATCTATATATTTAGAGCTGATCTTATTTTCCTGATTGAATGCTGGTAAAAGATCATCGCTTTCAATTTTAGATTTAAGCGGAAGAGTCCATAGAAATGAAATAGAATCTTTTTCTTGCGGATGAAATGAAAGAAAAACAGGTTGCCCGTTGCTAACTTCATTAATCTGCTTTAGATTGAGGAGGTTGTTTTTAATAATTTCAAATTCCGCTTTATTTTCCTTGCCTGTAATTGCGTCAAATAATTCATAATCTTTAAAGATTTCATAGAATGCATCGTCGTTTTTAAAGCTGAAAATTAAAGAGGCACTTGCGGGAATTTGAGATAAAGCACGGTTGTTATTTTTACTTCCCGCTTCGATATTAGAGAAATAAAGATAAGCGAAAGTGAAAACAGCAACCAGTAAAAGAAAAATAGAAAGTATAATTTTATTCATTCAGCAAAACTTTCAGCAAAATTATATTTTTAAGTGGTAGCAGAAGAATGAATGCAGGTTTATTAATTTAGCAGCATATGAATAAGCAAATTGTAATTACTGCTTCCGTTTTTGGAATTTTGGCGGTTGTATTTGGAGCTTTTGGAGCGCATGGTTTACAAGCTAAAATATCTCTTTTTGAGTTGGATATCTGGAAAACTGCGGTACAATATCAGTTCTATCATGTGTTTGCATTGCTGTTTCTCTCATTAATTCCATCAGCGAAAGCAAAATTACTAAATTGGGCATATTGGTGCTTTACCATTGGAATTTTACTTTTCTCAGGATCTTTATATTTGTTATCGACACGAAATATAACGGGTTTATCCGTTGCATTTTTAGGACCTGTAACTCCCATTGGAGGAGTATTTTTTATTATCGGTTGGGCCAGTTTACTTTTTTCTGCAATTAAATCTAAATAATGCTCGAGTTTAATGAGTTTTCTGACCACGAACGACAGACTTTATTTGTTGAAGTAATTTTGCCATTGGCAATTTCAAAAACATATACTTATCGCGTTCCTTACGGGATGAATGAGCAGGTTGAAATTGGCAAAAGAGTAATTGTGCAGTTTGGTAAGAGCAAAATTTATACAGCAATAATCTATAAAATCAATAATGAACCTCCATCATTATATGAGGCAAAATACGTGATTGATGTTTTAGATGATTTGCCAATTGTTACTCAGAATCAACTGAATTTATGGGAATGGATATCTGAGTATTATTTATGCAATATTGGCGAAGTGATGCAGGCAGCTTTGCCCGCAGCATTGAAATTAGCCAGTGAAACCAAAATTACGTTGCTTGGCGACAAAAATCCGGATAAGGCAGAATTAAGCGATAAAGAGTTTCTGATTATAGATGCGCTTGAAATACATACCGAATTAAAAATAAGCGATATCAGTAAATTGCTTGGACAAAAAACTGTTTTCCCGCTTTTGCGATCTTTATTTGAAAAGGGAATAATTAATATTTCGGAGGAAATTAACGAAACTTACAAGCCGCGTAAAAAGGCTTATCTGAAGCTGAATCCACAATATGATGATCCCGAAAGCAGAAAAGCTCTTTTTGAAATATTAGAACGGGCGCCAAAGCAACTGGAGGGATTATTAGGTTATTTAAAACTGGAACGCCAACAGTCGGAAATCAGCAAAGCTGAATTGTTGGAAGCGAGCGGTTGCGGCGCCGCAGCCATGAAAGCTCTTTTGGATAAAGAAATATTTATTCAGGAAGACAAAGTTGTGAGTCGAATTAGTTTGGAAGAGGAAGATTTGCTACCCGATTTTAAATTAAATGAAGCGCAGCAGGAAGCCTTAAATTCCATTAACAAGCAGTTTGAAACCAAGGACGTTTTATTGCTTCACGGAGAAACCTCTTCCGGAAAAACACAGATCTATATCAGGCAAATAGAAAAGGTAATTGCAGAAGGTAGACAGACATTATTTTTACTCCCGGAAATTGCTTTAACCACTCAGGTTATTGAGCGTTTGCGAAAATATTTCGGTAATCAGATTGGTGTTTACCATTCTAAATTTAGCGATAACGAGCGTGCAGAAGTCTGGCAAAAAGTTTTAAAAAATGAATATCCTATAATTCTGGGTGCTCGCTCTGCGGTTTTCTTGCCTTTCCATGATCTGGGATTAATAATTATTGACGAGGAGCACGAATCATCCTACAAACAATATGATCCGGCACCGCGATATCATGCCCGCGATACTGCGATTTATTTATCTCATTTATACAAAGCAAAAGTTTTGCTGGGTTCGGCTACGCCGAGTTTGGAAAGTTTCTATAATTCCAAAATCAAAAAGTATGGCTTTACAGAATTGAAAGGAAGATTTGGAGGCGTAGAAGCTCCGGAAATAGAAGTGGTAAGTGTAGCAGATGAAACCAAAAGAAAAACCATGCAATCTCACTTTACAAGTGTGTTAATTAAAGAGATTGATCTGGCTTTATCCCGTAAGGAACAGATAATTTTGTTTCAAAACAGGCGGGGTTATACGCCCTTTTTGCTTTGTGCCACCTGCGGTTTTACGCCAAAATGTATCAATTGCGATGTTAGTTTAACACTTCATAAAAGTAGCGGCAAACTGCATTGTCATTACTGCGGTTATCGTCAGGAATTATTGAATGCTTGTCCGGCTTGCGGTTCCACAAAGATTGAGCAGAAAGGTTTTGGAACTGAGAAAATTGAAGATGAACTGCAGCTGATTTTTGAGAAAGCCAAAATTGCCCGGATGGATCTCGATTCAACCAGAAATAAAAACAGCTTTCAGATTTTGTTAAATGATTTTGAAGATGGGAAAATAGATATTCTGGTTGGTACACAAATGGTTGCCAAAGGACTCGATTTTGGAAACGTAACGACCATTGGTATTATCAGTGCCGACAGTATGCTCAATTATCCAGATTTCAGGGCATTTGAGCGAAGCTTTCAAATGTTGTCGCAGGTTTCCGGACGGGCGGGGAGAAGAAATAAACGCGGGAAAGTTATTATTCAGGCTTACGATATCCAGCATCGGATCATCAGTCAGGTTATACGGAATGATTACGCTGAAATGTTCAACACCGAAATTTTAGAACGACGCAATTTCAGTTATCCGCCACTTTACAGACTCATTAATCTGGATATTAAACACAAGGATAATTTTAAACTCGGCCAGATTTCTGCACGCCTGGCGCAAATATTAAAACAGCAGTTGGGAAGTAGAATTTTAGGTCCGGAAGTTCCTTTAATTGGCCGGATCAGAAATTATTATATCCAAACCATTCTGATAAAAATTGAAAAAGATGGAGTTTCTGTGCATAAAGTAAAGCAGATGCTTAAATCTACTTTACAGGCATTTGAAGCAGAACCGGCAAATAAAGGTGTTTATATTCAGGTGGATGTTGACCCTAATTAGTAAGTCCGAAATTATATTGAACAGATAAAAAGGCAAGCGGACGGGTCAAAAATTCAAACTTATTGTATTTCTGGAAAGTTTGGGTTCTTCCTGCATCCCTGTAGGCTTTAGTTTGCCTTTCATAACTGTACAAAAGATCAATCCCACTTTCTGCACTCAGCGTTAAATGTTTAATTGCATTCAGTCTGATGCCTAAAACCGGTCCGTACACAATGCTATTTTTCTCGGTTGTTACATCGTATGATGAGTCGCTGTTTGGCATATTCATGCTTATCGACTCGCCTTTAAAATTGTTATTTCTATACCCTATATCCATCCCAAAATAAGGCTGTAAAATAGAATGCGTGATGTTTTTTTCAAAACCGATTTTGATTTGGACATCGGTTAGTTTCCCGTTTGTCTGTTCGCAATCTGTACATTGATTTTCAAAAGAAATATCCTTTTGCAAATAACTGCCGCTGATTCTGTAACTCAATTGGTTATCATTAAATTTAACAATAAGTCCGTTTAGTTTGGAAGCGTAAAACTCATTACTATTTAGAGCGTTTAATATTTTTGGGAGTTGTTCAAAACTAAGTAGCTTAAAACCAACGGTGTAATAAAAATCAGATTGCAAAACCAGATCAGTAGAAGTGCTTTTATAATGATAAGTTGGTCTGATTGTGTCAATTTGTACAATTTGAGCCTTAGAATAAAGACTTGCGAATATTAAACAGAATATAATGAAACTGATTTTTTTCATAAATGAATTTTGAATTCCCTGCAAAATACAAAAATAATCTTCCGGCAAGCATGCAAAAAATAGACGCCGAAGGTTTCTTTCGGTTAAACCCGAACTGCTAATTTTTCAATTGAGCTTGAACTTGTTAAGCGTTTTTGAAATTTATTTATGAGCAAATAGCCTTAAAATTGCATAACTAACTCTATTTTTGAATTGAAATGGCACACAAGTTTGTTGATAATTATCGTGAAAAGGGAGCCCGTAAAAAGCTTGTTGAAAAACTGAAAGATCGTGGAATTCAGGACGAACGAGTTTTGGCAGCTATTGGGAAAGTTCCTCGTCACTACTTCTTTGATGAAACCTTCTGGCCTCAGGCTTATAAAGATATTGCATTTCCTATCGGCGAAGGGCAAACCATTTCTCAGCCTTATACCGTGGCTTACCAAACAGAATTACTTCATATTAAAAAAGGAGATAAGGTTCTTGAAATTGGTACCGGATCGGGTTACCAGACCTGTATTTTATTAGAATTGGGTGCAAAAGTTTATACCATAGAGCGGCAGGAAAGCTTATTTGAGCGCACCAAACGAGTTTTGCCACATATGGGTTATCAGGCAGAATTTTTCTGTGGCGATGGCTCAAGAGGAATTCCTGAGCATGCGCCATATAACCAAATAATTGTTACCGCGGGCGCACCGTTTGTTCCGGAAATCCTGCTAAGACAATTAAAGATTGGTGGAATTTTGGTTATCCCGGTAGGAGATGAGAAAAGCCAGAAAATGGTAACGGTTTTGCGTGTAAGCGAAACTGAATATGAACGTTTTGAGCTGGATACGTTTAGGTTTGTGCCTTTGGTTGGCGATCAGGCATGGTAAAAG
>JBDTLL010000081.1:0-9076 GCA_039934815.1 Daejeonella sp.
TTTAATCAGATCATTAATAATCTGGCAAAAACACATTATCGCTGGGGCGAAAAAGCCGACGTGGTTGTGCGCATGCCAACTGGCGCCGGTACAGGTGCCGGACCGTTCCATTCGCAAAGTAACGAAGCATGGTTTACTAAAACTCCCGGTTTAAAAGTGGTATATCCCGCCTTCCCTTCTGATGCCAAAGGTTTGCTTTTGGCAGCCATTGACGATCCGAATCCGGTGATGTATTTTGAACATAAATACTTGTATCGGGGAATTACCGAAGCCATTTTCGACGATTATTACACCATAGAAATCGGCAAGGCCAGGTTATTGAAAGAAGGTGATCAATTCAGTATTATAACTTACGGATTGGGCGTTCATTGGGCAATAGATTACCTTAAAAATAACCCGGAATATTCTGCAGATTTACTTGACTTACGGAGTTTACAACCCTGGGATAAAGAGGCGGTTGAAAAAACAGTTAAAAAAACCGGTCGAGTTTTAATTTTGCATGAAGATACTTTAACCAGTGGTTTTGGTGCCGAGCTGAGCGCTCATATTGCAGAACATTGCTTTAATTTTTTGGACGCCCCTGTAATGCGTTGTGCCAGTTTAGATTCTGCAATACCCATGAATAAAGGTTTGGAAAATGCTTTTTTAGCGAAATCAAGAATAGATGAAACTGTAAAAAAGCTGGTGGCTTATTGATAAATCAGTTTAAAATGAGCAAAATATTTATTGAAGATAAAACTTTTGAGAAAATTGATTTTGAAACGAATCCATTGGAATTTGCAGAATATGAAAACTGTAAATTTATAAACTGCAATTTCCACAATTCAGATCTCAGTAATTTTGCTTTTGCCGAATGTCTTTTCGAGACATGCAACTTGAGCAATTCCAATTTAAAAAATACAGCTTTACGCGATGTAAAGTTCCGCGACTGCAAACTTTTAGGACTACATTTCGAGAACTGCAATCCTTTTTTGTTCGAAGTTAAATTTGAAAAATGCAGTTTAAATTTGTCTTCATTTTATCAATTAAATCTTAAAAATACCGACTTCAAAAAATGCAGTTTGCAGGAATGCGATTTTACAGAATGCAATCTCAGCAATGCAATATTTGATGATAGCGACCTGAGTCAGGCAATATTTGAAAATAGCATTTTAGAAAAAACTGACTTTAGAACGGCGTTTGGTTATTCAATAGATCCCAGCAAAAACAGAATAAAAAAAGCTAAATTTTCCTTATCGGGAATTGCGGGACTTTTAGATCAGCATGATATTTTAATTGATTGATCTCATCTGAGAAAACATTTCAGACTTGCCAGAACGCATTAACGAGGCATTTTTACTACATTTAATATTATTGAAATAACCTGAAAAATTTTCAATTGATCTTGATATGGAAAAATTAACTGTAAAAAATAGTATCGAAATAAATGCTGACGCCAGAAGAGTTTGGGATGTACTTGTGGATCCGGAATACACCAAACAGTATATGTTTGGCTGCGAAGCAGAATCTGACTGGAAAAACGGAAGCCCCCTGGTTTGGAAAATGATGCACGAGGGGAAAGAAATTATCCCCGTTAAGGGAATAATAAAAGAAATACAACCCTACCGCTTTTTAACTTATTCTGTCTTCGATCCGTCTGCGTCGTATCCGGATATTCCCGAAAATCATTTAAATGTGACCTACCAGCTCGAAGTTGAATCGGGCAAAACTATTTTAACTGTTTTACAGGATGGATTTGAATTAGCCGCCGAAGGAGAAAAACGCTATCAGGATGTTTACAATAATGGTGAAGGCTGGAATCCAATTTTAGTACAAATCAAAGAAATAGCGGAAAGACACGATTAACCATAATTAAAAAAAATAATCATGTTCTTCCATTGATGATTTTTTCATAATCCGTCAATAATAACCCCTAATAATTACGATTAAAACTTAACAATTTGCTTATGGATGTCAATGAAGTGTACCAACTGATCATGCAGAAACTTACCGCATGGATGCACGACCTGATAAAACTTCTACCGAATATTTTAATTGCCGCACTAATATTAGCAGTTGGTTTTGCCCTGGCTGGCCGAATAGGTAAAATCGCTAAAAAAGTAATGGGCAAATTTTCCCATAACGCTGCGCTAAACAATCTTTTTGGCTCGTTTATTTACATTGCATTTATAGGAATTGTATTATTTACGGCTTTAAGTATTCTGCAATTAGACAAAGCGGTAACTTCAATTTTAGCAGGAGCCGGTATTGTGGGTTTGGCATTAGCATTTGCTTTTCAGGATATTGCTGCAAATTTTATTTCCGGTATTTTCATTTCCTTCCGTCGGCCGTTACATGTTGGCGATATCGTAAAAGTTAGCAGCTACATGGGTAAAGTAGCCGAAATTAATCTTCGGGATACCGTTTTAAGAACCTTTCAGGGGCAAATGGTTATTATCCCAAATAAAGATGTATTTCAAAATCCGATAGAAAATTACTCTCTTTTGGGCAAGCGCAGATTAGATCTGAATGTTGGAGTTTCTTATGGAGATGACCTGGAAAAGGTTAGGGAAATTACAATGAATGCTGTTAAAAATCTGGAAGGATTATCAAAATTTGATGAAACAACTATGTTTTATCAGGAATTTGGCGACAGTTCTATCAATTTTGTGATTCGTTTATGGATAGAATCACCAGATCAACCAAACTACCTGAGTGTAGGAAGCGAAGCGATCATCCGCATAAAAAAAGCTTATGACGAAAATGATATTATGATTCCGTTCCCGATCCGCACGCTCGATTTTGGCATTAAAGGCGGGAAAACCTTAAATGAAATGACGTTAAATATGGCTGATAAGCAAGCGGATTAAATGCATTTTTAAACATTCTAAATATAATTTCTATACCTGCAAGTTATCTTCCTAAAAATTATTGAAACTTGGTTTACTGTTAAAAAAGAGGAATCTTCTGTTAGCAAAAGCTAAATCCAATTTTAAAATCAAAATTTAAGACCTATAAAATTCAAATGAATTTATTTCACCTGATATCCATATTGATCGTATTATCCGCGGCTTTTTCCTATATCAATTTCAGGGTTTTAAAATTGCCCAACACCATCGGTTTGATGCTCGGCTCCTTAATATTTTCGTTTCTAATTTTGGTTACGGGCAGATATTTCCCCTTGTTTAAAAACCTGATAGAAGTTGAACTGATCAATATTAATTTCAGCGACCTGCTTTTAGAAGGAATGTTAAGTTTCATGCTTTTCGCGGGAGCAATTCATATAAAATACAAAGACCTTAACAGCGAAAAGCTGATTATACTTCTGTTCTCAACAATCAGCGTGCTACTCAGCACTTTTATGATTGGCTACGCCTCATTTTATTTATTAAATTATTTTGGCTATGAAGTTCAGCTTATACACGCATTATTATTTGGCGCATTAATTTCGCCTACTGATCCGATTGCGGTAATAAGCATTTTAAAAAGTGCCGGGGTTCCAAAATCTCTGGAAACCATTATTGCCGGCGAATCACTGTTTAATGATGGTGTAGCTGTTGTAGTGTTCACCACCATTTTGGAATTATCAAAATCTGGAGCTGCACTTGATGTTCAAAATGTAGCTACTCTTTTTGGGCAGGAAGCAATAGGCGGTTTAATTTTAGGAATTGGTTTGGGTTATCTGGGCTTTAAACTAATTGCGAGTATTGATAATTATCAGGTAGAAGTATTAATTACTTTAGCCATTGTTATGGGCGGTTATACGCTGGCGCATTACATTCATGTTTCTGGCCCGCTGGCGATGGTTGCTGCAGGTTTAATAACCGGAAATCATAGTAAAAACCTGGGAATGTCTGACGTTACCACGGAGTATATCGATAAATTCTGGGAACTGCTTGATGAAATTTTAAACGCAATTCTATTTGTGCTGATCGGACTTGAATTATTAGTGATAGAAAAGGATGAGAAAATAATTTACGCCTCTTTAATTTTAATTTTAGTGGGATTATGTGCCCGGTATATTTCCATCTATGTTCCATCTTTAGCCATACGTTTTAAAGAGAAAATTACCAGACGAACCTTGTTAATTTTAACCTGGGGCGGCTTACGCGGAGGAATTTCTATCGCGTTAGCATTATCTATAAGTGCTGAGTTTAACCGCGATATTTGGGTAACTATAACTTATATAATTGTTTGTTTCTCCATTCTTGTGCAGGGCTTAACCATTGGAAAATTCGCGAAAGCAATGAAATAAATTTCTATTATTGAACTTGTTCTATTTCAACATTTACCTTTTCATCATCCATATCAATTGCTTCCGGAATAAAGAAAATTACAGGTGGAACAAGCATACAAGCATAAGACAAATAAACACTTACAAAGGCTAAAGGAATAGAAATTAAGTACAACGCTACCGCGATAATAGTTTTTGTTCTTCCCCGAAAGGAAATACGAACAATGCGCCTGGTGATTTCCCTGTTACTATCTTTATGAAGTAATTTTTTCCGAATACTGTAATCACGCATAATTAAAAATGAAAAGCTGGTTAGTAACATAACGCTTCCATAAATTGCTGCGGAGAGAGCCAAAAAAGGGTTTGAACCTACAATAGAAGTTGCAAAAGGAATTAAACTGGTTAAAAAGAGGAATAAAAAATTATGCCAGAGCAAACCTGCATCTGTTCTCTCCAGCAAATGAAACATATGATGATGATTTGTCCATAAAATCCCGATCATCATAAAGCTGAACGCGTAAGTAATAAAATAAGGAATTAGGTTATTAACCATAATAATCATTTCATACTTTCTGTTACTATCGTTGAGATCAGGAATTTTTAATTCAATGATCATTATCGTTATAATAATAGCAATAATGCTGTCACTAAGAGTTTCTACCCTTTTGGTACTTATTTTCATTCTAAATTTGTAATTATCTGAAAGTTACCTTAACTGAAAAACAAAATCAGGTGTGGCTAATCTCATGCAAACAGCCTGCCATCAGAAGCTAATAATAATGGAATGAATAGGAAAACAAAAATAACTTCAGAAGTTTAAGCTCTTTTTAAAATAACTTCTGCCAGCGGACTGAAAAGATAAACCGCCCCGGTTTTCACCTCTATGCACCTGAAACGCTTTCTGATTTGTACTTCTTTGCGAAATTCACGACCGTTTTTCATAGCAAAAACACTATTTACCGGTAAACTTTCAACGGTGATCAGGTCTGTTGTTTTTTCGTCATACTTTTTTAGTGCCCTAAAAAGGTCCAGATCAGAGCAACTCGAAGCAGCGGGATTTTCCAGATAAGAAACAATTGCCCGGTTAATATCCATCGGGAAAATATGCTTTTCAAAAAACGGTCGCATCATTTTTTTAAAATTCTGTTTCCATTCTTTTCCATGCGGTTTTGCATTGCGTTTGTGCTCATTCCAGGTATGTAAATGAGCAAATTCATGTACTGTAGTTACCAGAAATGCGTATTGATTTAAATTGAAATTAACAGAAATCCGATGTCCCGCCCCTTTAAAGGGTGGTCTGTAATCCCCGAATTTTGAATTGCGGTTTCTGGAAACCTTAAACTCACACTGAAAATAATCTATCCAGCGTGCGATTACCGGAGCACAGTCTGGAGGTAAATATTTATCAAGAATTTCGGTTTTGTCCAACGTAAGTATATGAGAAAAATTGAAAACGTGAATTAAGGAATAACATTTTAAGAATGCAAAAAACTATTTCATTAACTGATAAACAATCAGACTTGAAATGTAGGCCAGGCCCGTCATATACGCAAATTGAATTGCCGGCCATTTCCAATGTTTGGTTTCCCGATAAACAACCGCAACGGTACTCATACATTGCATCGCGAAAGCGTAAAATATCATTAAAGAAAACCCTACCGCCGCAGTAAAAACAGGTTTACCCGTATCCGGATTTTTAGCACTCTGCATTTTCTGCCTTACAGACTCCATATGCTTATCATCAGCTTCAACACTGTAAATGGTAGCCATGGTTCCTACAAATACCTCACGTGCCGCGAAAGAGGTTATCAACGCAATTCCAATCTTCCAGTCAAAACCCAATGGACGAATGGCGGGTTCAATTGATTTGCCTAAAATTCCGGCAAAAGAATTTTCAAGCTTCGCCGAAGCTTTTACTCTCTCCAGTTGCGGAGCAGTATATTTCTGACTGATTTGTGGATCCTCAAACTTTTTGTCGATAGCTGCAAACCTGCCGGGAGGACCGTATGAAGACAAAACCCATAAAATAATAGAAATGGCAATAATTACTTTCCCGGCTTCGAATACGAATGTTTTTACTTTTTCATACATGGTAAGTAAAACATTATGCCAGCGTGGCATGCGGTAAACAGGTAATTCCATTATGAAATATCCGCGTTCCCGCGATCTGAATAAATATTTCATCACCCAGGCAACTATTATGGCACTAACAATACTCAATACATACAATGACATTAAAACTACGCCTTGCAGATTTATAAAGCCCCAATAGCTTTTTGAGGGAACAACCAATGAAATAAGTAAAGTATAAATAGGCAATCTGGCCGAGCAACTTACCAGCGGAGTAACCATAATGGTAATCATACGGTCTTTCCAGTTTTCTATATTCCGGGCACTCATTATTGAAGGTACAGCGCAAGCCAGTCCGCCAATTAAAGGAACAACAGATTTACCGTTCAAACCTACTTTACGCATGATCTTATCCATCATAAAGGTTACTCTTGACATGTAACCCGTATCTTCCAGAATAGAAATGAATGCAAAAAGCAAGGCAATTTGAGGAATGAATACCAATACGCCGCTAAGGCCGGCTAAAACTCCGTCAATTAATAAACTGCGTAAAACACCTTCCGGGAGCAATGCATTTCCCTGTTCGGCAAGCCAGACAAATAATTGCTCTATCAGTCCCATTGGATATTCTGACCAGGCAAAAATCGACTGAAATATCATGAACAGAATGCCTGCGAAAATGGCAAACCCAAAAACTTTGTGCGTTAAAACCCGATCTATTTTATTAGATATCGTTTCCAGCTTTGCATCCTCTTTAAAGGAAACTGTATCAAAAAGTACATCGTTAATAAAATTATAACGGGCTATAGTTTCAGTTGCCTGCGATTTTTGAGAATGAAAAGAAAATTCATGCTCAATAGATTCTATCTTTTCGTTTTGTTCTGCATTTAAAAACCCGAATTGTTCATGCTGATGCGCCAGTTGCAAGGCAACATAAGGCAATTCTATGTTAAGTTCCTTCTGTATTTTACGCACCAGATCCGGTGCAATAGATTCTACTTCAATAGAATCCCGTTGCAACGGGACTTTTGAATAATTTAAAATGGCTTGTTTTAACTGATTTATTCCTTCCAGATTACGGGCAGAAACAGGAATTACCTGCACGCCTAATTTTTGAGCCAGCGTATCCACCGAAATTTCCATTCCGGAGCGGCGGGCCAAATCCATCATATTCAGGGCAATAATGACCGGAATTTTTAGATCAGCTACTTGCGTATATAAAAGTAAATTTCGTTTAAGGTTGGATGCATCTGCCACAAAAATGATCAGATCCGGGTGAATGGCACTTTTTTTATCGGCAAGAGCCTCCATTACTATAACTTCATCCCTGCTTTTAGGATACAAGCTATAAGTGCCGGGAAGATCAATAATTTGCGCTATGCGGCTATCGGGAAGTTTGTAGAAGCCAGTTTTTTTATCAACCGTTACACCGGGGAAATTTCCAACCTTTTGATTTAGACCGGTAAGAATATTAAAAAGCGTAGATTTTCCTGCGTTGGGGTTACCAACAAGAGCAATTTTTAGATCGCCTTCCACTTAGTTATTGAAGTATTATAGTAGAAGCTTCTTGCTTCCTCAGGCTTAATTGATATCCGGAAACACGAATTGCCATCGGGTCGCCAAGTGGAGCATATCGTTCAACAACAATAGATTCTCCGGGTAAACATCCCATTTCCATTAGTTTAACCGACATTTCCAGATCAGTGAACTCTTTGATAACTCCGGTTTGGCCCGGTTGTAATTGAGATAGCTTCATGTGTGTTATTAATTCGATCAAAAATAAAGCTTATTTAAATTAAATCCAAATAAGAATTAAGATATGCGATCTTTATTTTCACCCGTCTATTTTTAGCGATTTAAGGACTTACTAAAATGCGGGCAATTGCACTTTTTCTTGAAAATTCCGCAAGATGATGTAACACTGATCAGCAGTACTACAAAAGAAATTTTACAGAAGTTTTTCATTGTATCTGAATCTGTGTAAAAATATATAACTAAAAATCCCCATTCCCACACCGGTCATATCTGCAAAAAAGTCCCACCATTCTGCAGAGCGATAGGTGAAAATGTAATATTGCAACATTTCTATTCCTCCACCCAAAAGTGTAGTAATCAATAGAATTTTAAGGATGGTTATAGTACGGTAAGTGTAACTCTTTTGTTCTCTGATTTTCCCGTAGAAAAGTAAAACAGTTAATACAAAGAAAAATCCCAAATGAACCAGTTTATCAAAACCTTCAAATACGGGAATTCCGGCGGAGCCGTGAATAGGAATATCACACAATACAATAACAATTACCGACCAGATAATAGCCAGATATTGATTTGACAGCGTTTTAAACATTAAGCGCCAACCTGTGCTTTATAATCGTCAGCTGCTAATAAACTATCCATTTGCGCATCGTCGGCTAATTCTACTTTCACCATCCAGCCTTCGCCATACGGATCGCTGTTAACAAGCTCTGGATTTGTATCTAATTTTTTGTTGAATTCAATAATTTTACCGCTAATTGGCATAAACAAATCAGAAACGGTTTTTACAGCTTCTACAGTTCCAAACACATCATCATGCTTAATATGCTCGCCAACAGTATTGATATCTACATATACAATATCGCCTAATTCATGTTGCGCAAATTCAGTAATACCAATTACTGCCTGCTTACCTTCAACACGAATCCATTCGTGATCTTTTGTATATTTTAATTCAGATGGAAAATTCATTGGTTAATTATTTAGTTGCTCAAAAATAGGATAAGATATTATAATTAAGAATTGCAAAGGCAAAAATAA
>JBDTLL010000082.1:0-9067 GCA_039934815.1 Daejeonella sp.
CCTCTTTATCACCATAAAAAAGAATATCAATATCAATAATCCGGGAGCCCCATTTCTCATGGCGCTCACGACCGAGTTCTGTTTCTATCGATAAAATCTCTTTTAATACATCCTCCGGCGAAAGCTGCGTTTCAATTAAAATAACCTGATTAATAAAATCAGGCTGATTTGTTTTTCCCCATGATTCTGTTTGATACAATGCAGACTTAGAAATAACTTTCCCAATTCTTTTTTGTATTATATCCACCGAATCAGATAAATACTTTTTACTATTTCCTAAATTACTTCCCAATAATAAATGAACTTTTTGCATTAGTAATTTAAAGTAAAATTGTAACAAAAAGCGAGCATCGCTTCTCTTAATGAGTATAATTGCATAGATAAAAATTTTGCCCCTATAATGAAAGAATTCTTCAAATTTGTTTTTGCCTCAATGGTTGGCGTTGTCCTATCATTCTTTGTGATCTTATTATTACTTGTGATCATGGTTACCGCTGTGATTTCCAGCGCCGGAAGTGATAAAAAAGCCGAGATCGCTTCCAATACCATCATGCACCTAAGCTTAAATGAGCCGATTACCGAGCGCACCGATAAAAATCCTTTTGCAAGCTTTAGCTTTTTCGGTATTGATGGAAAAAAATCAATCGGCTTAAATGATATTCTTGCCAATATTCGCGATGCCCGCGATAATGATAATATAAAAGGTATTTATATTGACGTAACCAATGTTCCGGCAGGATTTGCTACAACCGAAGAGATCAGAAACGCCTTGATCGAATTTAAGAAAAGCAAAAAGTTTATCATTGCCTACGGCGAAGTTTATTCTCAGGGAGCTTATTACCTGGCATCGGTTGCGGATAAAATATATCTGAACCCGGAAGGAATGATCGATTTTAGAGGATTAAATTCAGAGATCACATTTTTTAAAGGAACTTTAGAAAAATTGCAGATCGAAGCTCAGATCATAAAAGTAGGAACTTATAAAAGCGCCGTTGAGCCCTTCATTTTAGATAAAATGAGTGATCCGAACCGTAAACAGGTAGAATCATTTTTAGGTTCCATGTATGATCATTTACTGACTCAGATTTCTGCAAGCAGAAATATTCCTAAAGATTCGCTTTTCGCGATAGCCAATAATGCTTTATTGAGAAACGCACAAGATGCTTTGACTTATAAAATGATAGACGGGCTGAAATATAAAGATGAAGTTTTGGCCGAGTTAAAATCCCGCACAGGAATAAAACCTGAAAAAGATATTAAAGCCGTAAATATTGCCGATTATCCGGCAGAGGATAAAAAAGATGGACCTTCAGATTCAAGAATCGCAATTGTTTATGCTTCCGGAGAAATTACCGGTGGCGAAGGAAATGACGAAACCATTGGTTCTGAACGTATTTCAAGAGCAATTAGAAAAGCACGTACAGATGATAAAGTTAAAGCTGTTGTTTTGCGTGTTAACTCACCGGGCGGAAGCGCTTTAGCATCAGATGTAATTTGGCGGGAGGTTGTTTTAACCAAGAAAGTAAAACCAGTTATTGTTTCTATGGGCGATGTAGCCGCTTCGGGCGGATATTATATTGCTTGCGCCGCTGATTCAATATTTGCGCAGCCAAATACTATTACCGGATCAATTGGTGTTTTTGGAATCATCCCGAATATGAAAAACTTCTTCAACAATAAGTTGGGAGTTACTTTTGACGGCGTTAAAACGGGAAAATATTCAGATTTAGGAACTGTCACCCGCCCGTTAACGGATGTTGAAAAAATGATGATCCAGAAAGAGGTGAACAATATCTACAGCAGTTTTACACAGAAAGTTGCGAAGGGGAGAAAAAAATCGCAGTCTTATATTGACAGCATTGGCCAGGGCAGAGTCTGGAGCGGTTCTGAAGCTTTAAAAATAGGATTGGTAGACAGACTTGGAGATATTGATGATGCGATTCATTCGGCTGCTAAAAAAGCAAAGCTGGATAATTACAAAATCGTTGAATACCCAAGTCAGATAGATCCTTTAGAATCGTTATTCAACAAATCGGGCGATAAGGTTAGAACTTATTTTACCAAGAAAGAATTGGGTGATAATTATACTTATTATCAACAGGTTAAAGAGGCTTTGAGTATTACGGGCATTCAAACCCGCCTGCCGTATAATATCACTATTAAATAAAACTCTTTTTGTCCACTGGCGATTTAAATAAAAAAGCCTTAGATAAACCCTTCAATTTTTGAAGGGTTTTTTACTTTTGACGTAATTACGATGGAAAATAAAAAGATTGCCAGAACATTGCGATTGCTCAGCCAGCTGATGGAGCTTCATAACGAAAATCCGTTTAAAATTAAATCTATGGCAAATGCGGCATTTAAAGTGGATAAACTCCCCTATTCTGTTGCAGGTAAAAGCTTAAAAGAAATGGAGGCTATTGAAGGTTTGGGCAAAAGCACAGCAGCAAAAGTTCATGAATTGATTGAAACCGATGTCATCCAAGATATGGAAGATCTGTTGCAGCAAACTCCCGTGGGCATTGTCGAAATGCTTCAGATTAAAGGTATCGGTCCAAAAAAAATTAATGTTCTCTGGAAAGATCTTGGAATTGAAAACAGCGGTGAACTTTATTATGCCTGCAATGAAAACCGATTAATTGAAGCGAAGGGTTTTGGTTTAAAAACTCAGGAAGAAATTAAACGGATCATCGAGTTTAAAATGGCCAGCAGCGGTCGTTTCTTATATGCCCGCGTTGAAAAATTTGCAAACGCTTTATTAGCTGAGCTTCAGGAAATATTTAAATCAGAAGAAATCAGTTTTACAGGCCCCTATCGCCGCAAGTGCGAAATTATTGATGGTTTAGACATTTTATGTGGTTTAGAATTTTCTGATTCTCATGTGAAAGCAATGGAAAATACTTCTCTAAAAATCAATTCGACAGACGGGAGTTCCATCGAAGCTGAAAATGATGAAGGTTTTAAAGTTTACATCCGGTTTTGCAAAGCTGCAGAATTTGGTTCCGAACTATTTAAACAAACGGGAAGTATTGAGCATGTTGAAAAGGTTTTAGAACTTCTCAAAGACAAAGCATTTTCCGGGAAAACCGAAAAAGAAATATATACGCTCGCCGGATTGCAGTTTATTGAGCCGGAAATGCGTGAAGGTGGTAATGAAATTAAACTAGCAAAAAACGATAAAATACCCAAATTAATCAGCTACGCTGATTTAAAAGGAACCTTGCACAATCACAGCACCTGGAGTGATGGCGTACATACGCTTGAAGAAATGGCGACATTTTGTCGTGATGACTTGAAACTGGAATATTTGGGAATTTGCGATCACTCTAAATCTGCGTTTTACGCCAACGGATTAAATGAGATCCGCGTTGCGGCCCAGCAACGGGAGATTGATGAATTGAATAAAAAGCTTGCCCCTTTTAAAATTTTCAAAGGAATTGAGTCTGATATTTTATTCGATGGGTCTTTAGATTATGATGAAAACATTTTGAAATCCTTTGATTTTGTGGTGGCTTCTGTCCATTCGGTTTTAAAAATGTCGGAAGAAAAAGCGACGGAACGTTTGCTTAAAGCGATTGAAAATCCATACACGAGAATATTGGGCCACCCAACCGGACGAATGCTGTTAACCCGAAGCGGTTATCCGATAGATCACAAAAAAGTTATTGACGCCTGCGCCGCAAATAATGTAGTAATTGAGATAAATGCAAATCCCTTGCGTTTGGATCTGGATTGGAGATGGCATCAATATGCCATAAGCAAAGGTGTAATGCTTTCGGTAAATCCGGATGCGCACCGCAAGGATGGATTACTGGATATGCATTACGGTATTTACGTGGCTCGCAAAGGCGGCGTAGCAGCAGAAAATTGCTTAAACTGCATGAACCTTGAAGAGATCACAAGCTTTTTTAACAAGAAAAAATAAATGAGCCTTTATAACAAATAAATGAAAATTCTGATTATCCGATTTAGTTCTATTGGCGATATTGTGCTGACCACGCCGGTTATCAGATGTTTAAAGCAGCAGCTGGAGGATGTTGAAGTTCATTATTTAACAAAAAAATCTTTCAAAACTGTTCTTGATCAAAATCCATATATCGATAAATTACATTTGCTGGAGAGCTCATTATCAGATACGATAAAGCAGTTAAGGGCCGAAAACTTTGATTACATAATTGATCTGCATCATAATTTAAGAACGCGAATTATCAAATTCCGCCTTGGAATTGAATCCAGATCATTCGATAAATTAAATATCGAAAAGTGGATGATGGTAAATCTGCATCTCAATAAATTACCAAAAATTCATATTGTAGACCGATATTTAAAAACTGTAGAATTTTTAGGCGTTAAAAATGATGATCAGGGTTTAGACTATTTTCTTGCGGATGAATACGATCTACAGACATTACTTCCGGCAACGCACCAGAGTTTTATAGGGCTCGCTATTGGCGCTCAGCATGCCACCAAACGACTTCCACAGGATAAACTTATAGAACTCTGCACCAAAATTAAGCGCCCAATTGTTTTGCTCGGTGGGCCGGATGACGTGTTACGTGCTGAAGAAATTTGCAGACTGGCTGGAAATCATGTTTACAACGCCTGCGGAAAATTGACGCTTGACCAATCTGCTTTTTTGGTCAAAAAATCTGAACAAATTATTACGCATGATACCGGTTTAATGCACATTGCCGCGGCATTTAATAAACCAATTATTTCCATTTGGGGAAATACGATTCCCGAATTTGGTATGTATCCTTATCGCGTAAGCCAATCAGAAATTATTGAAGTGAAAGGTCTGCCCTGCCGGCCGTGCTCAAAAATTGGATATGATAAATGTCCACGCGGGCATTTTAAATGTATGAACAATATCGACCTGAATTTGGTTGAATCTCTGACCATCGTTCAAACAACATGAAAAAACTTCTTTTAATACGTCATGCTAAATCAGACTGGAACACTCCAGGGCAAAAAGATTTCGATCGCAGTTTAAATCATCGTGGAGAAAAAAATGCGCCCGAAATGGCAAAAAGAGCTGTAAAAAAAGGAATTATTCCACAACAAATTGTTAGCAGTACGGCTAAACGGGCAATTACCACAGCAGGTTTTTTCGCGGAAGCATTCAATATTAAAAAATCCGAAATCAGGCGGGAAGCTTCAATTTACGAAGCTAATACAACTGCACTTTTAAAAGTTATCAATAATCTGGATGATAAGTTTGAGTTCATCGCCGTGTTTGGTCACAATCCGGGCTTCACCGATCTGGCAAATGTTTTAAGCGATGCCGATATATACAATATTCCAACCTGCGGAATGGTGCTGATTCAATTTCCTTTCGACTCCTGGAAGATGGTCAGTGCCGGAACGGGAGAAAAATTGCTTTTTGATTATCCAAAAAACGAAGAAGATTAATTTTGCTCTCAGGCCAGTTTATAAACTTTTCCCGGCAAGGAAATTACAATTCCCTGCATCTCTAAACCTAAAATACTAACAGCGAGTTTGCTTTGCTGCATATTGGTTTTCAAGGCCAGTTCATCCACTTCTATCAACGAATTGGATTTTAAAACATCTATTATTTTTTGCTCTGCGGCGGATAAATTTAACATCAAACTTATCTGAGGCGCCGCCTTTCTGGCGTTTATCTCATTCCAGCCCAGTAAATATTCCAGATCTTTTACTCCTGAAATTAAGTTTGCACGATTAGTTTTGATCAGATAATTACAACCCGAACTAAATTCAGCGTCTATCCTTCCGGGAAAGGCAAAAACATCGCGGTTATAAGAATTGGCAATTTCGGCGGTAATTAATGCACCACCTTTTATGTTGGCTTCAACTACAATTGTCGCATCAGAAATACCGGCTATGATTCGGTTTCTTTTTGGAAAATTTTCCCTGTCCGGATTGGTTTCCGAAATAAACTCGGTTAATAAACCTCCACATTCCAGCATTTTGCCTGCAAGGTTTCGGTTTTGAGCCGGATAAATCCGATCCAAACCGTGGCCCAAAATGCCAACCGTTTTTATATTATTTTTCAGGCATTCTTTATGAGCTAAACTATCGATTCCATACGCGAGTCCGCTAATTATTAAGGGATTATGAACCTGTAACTCAGAAATAAGCTTTTGACAAAGTTCTTTCCCGTACTCTGTGGCGTTTCTGGTGCCAACAACACTAATAATTTTGGATGTGTTAAAATCGGCTTCACCTTTAAAATATAAAAGAATTGGCGCATCAGCACAATTTTTTAGTCTTGACGGATATTCCTTATCCGTAAAGAAAAGAGGCTTGATATTATATTTTTCAATGAATTTTATTTCTTGTTCGGCCCGATCAAAAACCGACTGATCAGAAATAGATTTGGCGGTTTTGGGTCCGATACCCGGAATGGCATTCAGAATATGCGCTTTGGTTTTGAACACTTCTTCGGCAGAGCCGCAATAACTCATCAAATTTCGGGCAAGCATATTGCCAACGCCGAGCACCCGGGTTAATGCTATTTGATGCAGTAAAGACAAAGGCTATTGTGCTGAGAAGTAGATAACATATTTGGTATCAAAAAATTCTTCAGTAAAATAAGCATTTATTGGAAATTGCTGAACATTTTTCAGGCCCGAATCTTTAATTTCCTGAATTAGATCTCCGCCTTTTAAATATAAAACGCCGTTCTGAAGCGTGTTTTTAGAATCCTTATTGAATTTATTTTTTATCCAGGGATAAAAATCTTTTAGCTGTGTAACGGCTCGTGAAACTACAAAATCAAACTTTTCGTCGATCTGTTCTGCACGTGCATGACTGGCTTTTAAATTTTTCAAACCGATAGCCTCGGCTACACCTTTAACAACTTTGATTTTTTTCCCGATGGAGTCAACCAGATGAAAGTTAGTTTGAGGAAATAAAATAGCGAGCGGAATGCCTGGGAAGCCTCCGCCTGTTCCAACATCTAAAACGCTTTCTCCGGGCAAAAAGTTGATTACTTTCGCAATTGCAAGCGAATGTAAGATGTGGTGCAAGTACAGCTTATCAATATCCTTACGTGAAATCACATTAATTTGAGAATTCCAGTGTTGATAGAGTTCCTCTAATTGCGAAAACTGATGTTTTTGTTCCGGACTTAAATTTGGGAAGTATTGAAAAATCAGATCAGAAGTCACTGCGTAAATTTTTCTTGTTGCGGTTCATTACATTTGATAGCAGATCGCGGGCACGGAAAAGCTGAGCTTTAACGGTTCCTAATGGCAAATCTAATTGCTGTGCAATTTCTTCGTAAGATAATTCCTCAAAATATCGCAATTGAATCAATATTTTATAGCGATTGGGAAGCTTATCAACAATTTCTTTTAACTGCTCGTTCTGCTGCTTTTTTATAGAAGTTTCTTCCGGATTTAACGTGTCAGATTTTATCTGAAGCGGACGATCGTCACCATCTTCATCAACCATACTATCAATAGACATTGTATGGAGTTTTTTCTTTCTTATAAAATCGATACAATTATTAGTCGCAATTCTGAAAAGCCAGGTACTGAACGCAAAATCTGGTTTGTACTTTTCCAGGTTTTCAAATGCTTTTGCAAAGGTTTCTACCGTAAGATCCATGGCATCATCTTTATTGTTCACCATTTTAAGGGCCATAAAGTGAATTGAATCTTTGTACCGCTGCATTAAATCTGCATACGCTTTTTGATTTCCAGTTTTTGCCTTTTCCACCAGGTAAAAATCATTCTTGGCATTATCTGAAAAATTCGGATTTACTTCCATTCTACTTTTTTCTTGAACAATGTAATAAGACTGAGCGATAGCATATAAAAGTAGTAAATGAAATCGAAAACAGGAAGCCACCAGACAAGATCAGCGTAATTTAGTCGTTTTAATATTGGTGCGTATATAAACAATTGAGCTGCAAGCCTTAACAGATATAAACTAAGTAAAAACCACCATTGCGCCTGCAGACCTATTAAAATAAACAGAGTGATATAGAATAAAATTGCCGTGCCGGCCTGCATGGTAAGCATGCGTTTATGCTGTTTTTTATAAACTTTGCCGGCGCCCTGATGCCTGATCTTTTGTTTCAAATAAGTACCTAAAGTTGTTTTCGGATCGGTCCAAACCTGGGCGTCCGGACTTATTTCTATGGCGGTGTTAGTTGCTGTTGCATTTTGATTTACAAACAGATCATCGTCACCGGAAGCGATATGCATATGTGCTGCAAACCCTTTTCCCTTAAAAAAAAGGGCTTTCTTATAAGCCAGATTTCGGCCCACTCCCATATACGGTCTTCCCGCAAGGGCAAAAGAAAGATAGTTTAAAGCAGTAAAAAAAGTCTCGAAACGAACCAGTTTATTTACAAATCCACCTAATTTTTCATAGGGTGAATAACCTAATACAATATCAGTTTTACTGGAGAAATTGCTTTGCATGTGTTTGATCCAGTTTTTAGAAACCGGACGACAGTCTGCATCCGTAAAAATAAGGATCTCGTTTTTTGCGGCTTTTATTCCTAAAGTAACCGCAAACTTTTTTCCATGTTTAAATCGCTCGTGCTCCGCTATAGTAACAACATTTAAATTGGGATACTTTTCAGAGTATCGGCGCAAAACCAAATCAGAATCATCTATTGAGCAATCGTTTACCAACACCACTTCAAAATTCTGATAATCCTGCTCCAGGATATAAACCAGATTTTTTTCGAGGTTCTTCTCCTCATTTCTGGCACATATAATTACCGAAACCGGATTTTCCGTTTTCCGATAAGGACGGTTTTTAAAAACCTTTAAATTCTGATGAACAATTACTGTATAATATAGCTGTATAAGGAAACTAAGCTGAAACAGAATAAATATAAAGAGGAAAATATAATTCACGCCTGAAGGGATACATTTAAGTAATGCGCAAATTTCTAATTTTTATATAAAAAAATGTCATTGTTGATAAATTAAAGATTTACACTAAGCATTTTAAAGTCGGCAAGTAGTTTAACAGCTTTAAATTTTCCTATTTTTGCGGCTTCCACAGAAGGATAAAGAATGAAATTTAGATTAGACGCAACAGATAAATTTTCCAGAGCACGTGC
>JBDTLL010000083.1:0-9058 GCA_039934815.1 Daejeonella sp.
TATCACAATTTCTTTATCAGTTTGGTACTTCGGAATATTAATTGTGGAAACAGGCACAATTAATTTTTTAGCAGAAGTATGAAACTCATTTGCTCCGGTTTCGTTGGCAATGAGTTTTATATTTCCTGGATTGATACCTGAACCAGGCATAATTATAATTCGGTTATTAGCTCGCAAAACAAGCGTTTTTAGTTGTTGCAGAGCGTCTGCTGCAAACTCAGCGCCGCCGGAAGTCAGCACTCTGTCGAAACCAAGATCTATTAATTCTTCCAAAGCTTTTTGTTGATCCTCAATTTCGTCAAATGCACGATGAAAAGTAGTTTGCATCGGTATTGCCAGATTAATTAATTCGCGGCAACGTGCCGAATCGATTTCTGCTTCAGCTGTTAAAATTCCAAATACGACGCCTTCGCAACCCAGTTGATGACACATTCCGATTTCTGATTTGATCAACTCAAACTCTTCGTCAGAGTAAATAAAATCACCGGGACGTGGGCGGATCAGGACAAAAACCGGAATTTTTAATTGCTGTTTCACCTTATGGATGGTTTCGTAAGCAGGCGTAGTTCCCCCTTCCGGCAGATTATCGCATAGTTCTATCCGATCGGCGCCTCCTTGTTCCGCTGCAACCGCCGAAGCAAAGGAATTGGCGCAGATTTCCAATAATTTTTCCATTAATAATGGCTGGAGCTGTCTATCAATAGTTCCTGATTTTCTGAATTGCAAACCGCAAAATTGAATCCTTTTTGGATGGCAAATGCACCATATTCTCCCTTCTTATTCAGCGCTAAAAATCCAACCTGGATTTCCTTAGCTCGTTCGGGTTTACGACGAATAATTCGCATCACAGCTTCTTTGCAAGCTTCATTTGGCGATAATCCCTGGCGCATTAATTCTACGACTAAAAAACTTCCCACATTCCTAATCACTTCTTCGCCAACTCCGGTTGAAGTGGCGCCGCCAACTTCATTGTCTACATACAATCCGGCACCGATAATTGGCGAATCCCCAACCCTTCCGTGCATTTTATAAGCCATGCCACTGGTGGTACATGCACCGGAAATATTGCCCAGAGCATCCATAGCAAGCATCCCGATGGTATCATGATTGTATTTATTCCCCGGCAATTTATCCGGATTGAATAATTTATTTTCAATGTTTATTTGCGGCTTATATTCTGATGTTTTTAGCCATTCTTTCCAGGCCTTTTCAGATTCCGGCGTAAGCAGATTCACCTTTTTAAACCCTTGTTCTAAAGCAAACTGCAAGGCTCCGTCGCCAACCAGCATAACGTGAGGCGTTTTTTCCATCACTTTGCGGGCAACAGAAACCGGATGTAAAATATGCTCTAAGCTGGCCACGCTTCCGCAATTTCCCTGCTCGTCCATAATGCAGGAATCCAGAGTTACTTTTCCGTCTCTATCGGGCAAACCGCCTAAACCTACGCTTTGATTTTTTGCATCCGCTTCCGGAACCTGAACACCCTTTTCAACAGCATCCAAAGATCTGCCTTCGTTTTTCAGAATCTCCCAGGCCGCTTTATTGGCGGCAATACCGAAATTCCAGGTAGAAATAACTATTGGTCTGCCTTTAACCGTTGCAGGAGTAAAATGGGCCGGTAATATTTTGCCAACAGAACTTGCGGCAACCAGCAAAGAAGCGCCTGTAACGCTACTTGCTTTTATAAATTTTCTGCGATTATACATTACTTATATGGGAGATAAAAAACTTATAGTCAATAATTTTAATCTGTTTGGGAAATAACTAACTTAACATCAATAGTCTAATATATGATTACAAAACCAATTTATTGATCACACTCAATCAGAAGTAATTTTAAAACATCTAGTTCTATGAAAAAATTATTAACTGTTATCGTTCTTGCAATAATATTAAACCCTGTTGTTCTGTTTGCCATCAACACCAAAGATACCCGGATGCTTTCTCAGCCTGCAATTAGTGCACAGCATATTGCATTTATTTATGCGGAAGATCTTTGGATCGCTAACCGGGATGGTTCTCAGCCACGCCGGTTAACAATTGATAAAGGTATTGAGTCGAATCCAAAATTTTCGCCGGATGGCAAAATGCTCGCTTTTAGTGCGCAATATGACGGGAACACCGATGTTTTTATTCTGCCGGTTGAAGGCGGAATTCCTAAACGATTAACCTGGCATCCGTCTGCAGACCAGGTAAAGGAGTTTACTCCGGATGGCAAGTTTGTACTTTTTACTTCCCAACGGGACGTTTTTACAAACCGTTATGCCCAATTATTTACCGTTTCTGTAAATGGCGGGCTTCCGCAAAAATTAGATATTCCAAATGCCAATCATGCGGTCTATTCGCCGGATGGCAAAATGATGGCTTACACTCCGATTTATGATGCGTACAAGCAATGGAAAAATTATCGCGGCGGAACGGTCTCGACAATCTGGATCTACTCTTTTGCCGACAACTCAGTTGTTAAAATACCCAAACCGGAATCAGGAAGTAATGATAGCAACCCCATGTGGTTTGGCAATAAAATTTATTTTTTAAGTGACAGAAACGGAGAGTTTAATATTTACAGTTACGAACCCACTTCTAAAAAAGTTGATCAATTAACGGAATTCTCTGATTTTCCGGTTTTGAGTGCCAGCTCCGGAGACGGTAAAATTATTTTTGAGCAGGCGGGTTATCTGCACGTTTTTGATCCACAATCTTCTAAATCTAACAAACTGACCATAGGAATTGCCGCAGACCTTTTGGAGTTGCGTCCGCGATATGTAAAAGGCAATAAATATATCCGCACAGGCGAAATTTCTCCTTCCGGATCCAGAGCTGTTTTTGATTTTCGCGGGGATGTTATAACGGTTCCCGCAGAAAAAGGAGATGCCCGGAATTTAACATTAACCACAGCCGTACATGAAAAATTTCCTACATGGTCGCCAGATGGGAAATCAATTGCTTATTTTTCTGATGCCTCCGGCGAGTATAAATTGCATATTGAAGCACAAGATGGGAAGGGCGAAGCGAAAGCTTTTAAATTAACAGGAACCGGTTTTTATGCATATCCAAAGTGGTCGCCGGATAGTAAGAAAATCAGTTTTGCCGATAACGGGCGCAACTTGTACATACTGGATACCGGCAGTGGAAATATTGATAAAATAGATTCCGATGAACTGTATGTTCCCGGACCCTTCCGTGATCTGGCCGGTGACTGGTCGCCGGATTCGAAATGGCTGGCTTATACAAAAGTGACCGGCACTCAATACAAACGAATTTATCTTTATTCAACCGATCAGGAAAAATCAACAGCTTTAACTGACGGTTTAAGCGATGCCTCCGAACCACGGTTTGATCGCGACGGAAAATATCTTTTCTTTCTGGCTTCCACCGATGCCGGTCCGGTAATTAATTGGTTCGATCAGTCGAATAACGATATGCGATCCAGCAGTTCCATTTATTTGGTTACGCTTCAGAAAGAAACTGTTTCGCCATTTGCCAAAGAAAGTGATGAAGAAAGTCCCGCAAAAGCGGATGCCGACGACTCAAAATCTAAAGACAAGAATAAAAAAGACGATAAACCCAAATCTGAAAGCAAGCCAAAACCAGTTTCAATAGATTGGGACGGAATACAAAATCGGATAATTGACTTGCCGGTTAAATCTGGAAATTATGCAAATCTCGCCGTGCAGGATGGGTTGAAGTTGCTGTACATAGAATATCCTTATGATTTTAGTCCGGGAATGCTTCACCAATACGACGTTAAAAAAAGGAAAGATGCTGAAGTTTTAAATATGAATAGTTTTTCGCTTTCGGCGGATGGAAAGAAAATGCTTTATACGGCTAATGATTCCTGGTTTATTAGTGATGCAGGTGCCAAACCGGAGGCAGGTAAAGGCATGTTACACACTGCCGATTTGGAAGTAAAAATAAATCCGGAAACGGAATGGGCACAAATATTTGACGAAGCCTGGCGGGTTAACCGCGATTACTTTTATGATCCGGGGATGCATGGCGTAAACTGGCAGGCAATGAAGAAAAAGTATGAGGTTTTTCTTCCGGATCTGGCAAGCAGAAATGATTTGAATACTTTAATTCAATGGATGTCTAGCGAACTTTCGGTCGGTCACCATCGAATTTCTGATCCCGGAGATCGTTTAAATAGTTCTGAAAAAATCCCGGGAGGTTTACTGGGAGCAGATTTCGCGGTAGCAAATAACAGATACAGACTTAAAAAAATATATGGAGGATTAAATTGGAATCCGAATTTGCGGTCGCCGTTAACTGAGCCCGGTGTTAACGCCAAAGAAGGTGATTATATATTGGCGGTTAACGGTAAAGAAATTACTGCTGATGAAAACATTTACCAGTTTTTTGAGAACACGGCAGGCAAAATTATCGATCTGACGATTGGTCCGAATCCAAATTTTAGTAATTCAAAAATTGTAAAAGTTGTTCCGGTAGAAAATGAATATGCTTTGCGAAACCGGGATTGGGTTGAAGGTAATTTGAAGAAGGTAAACGAGGCAACAAACGGCCAGGTTGCATACGTTTATGTGCCCAATACCGCTGGTTTGGGATATGAATATTTCAAGCGGTATTTCTATCCGCAGGCAAATAAAAAAGCCATTATTATTGATGAGCGTTTTAACGGCGGCGGTCAGCTGGCAGATTATTATATCGATCTGCTGCAGAAACCTTATCAGGCGAACTGGAATATGCGGTATGGCAAAGATTTAAAATCGCCAAGTGCTTCTATTCAGGGGCCCAAAGTGATGATCATAAACGAAACGGCGGGCTCCGGCGGAGATATGCTTCCATGGATGTTTCGTAAATTTAATGTGGGTACGTTGGTAGGCAAAAGAACATGGGGCGGATTGGTTGGCATTTTAGGTTTCCCTGAATTTATTGATGGCGGATCTGTAACAGCACCCAATGTTGCCATCTGGACAAAAGATGGATTTGTGGTGGAAAATGTAGGCGTAGCTCCGGATGTAGAAGTTGAACAATGGCCCGCCGAAGTGATAAAAGGACATGATCCGCAATTGGAAAAAGCGATTGAAATTGCTTTGCAGGAATTAAAAAAGAATCCGCCGGTAGATCCGGTAAGGCCAGCTTATCCGGTAAAAGTTAAAAAGTAAAACTTTTTTCTTCTTTAATCCTTTCGGTTTTATATGAATTATCCCGGCTCATCAGCGCCAAAAATAATTCAATAGCACCTTTTTTATCGTTGTATAATTCACTAACTTAATATACCAAAGGTGCTTATAATAAGCACTTTAATTTTTATACTAAATAAATATTTAAAATTTAATTTATGGCACTTAAAAGAAGAGCAACATCAGTTTGGAATGGCAGCGGTTTAGAAGGTTCGGGTAAGTTGACAGGACCAAGCGGAGTTTTAAACAATACACCTTACAGTACTAAAGCACGCTTTCAAAATGAGGATGGGAAAGAGGGAACCAATCCGGAAGAATTGATAGCGGCTGCACACGCCGGTTGTTTTAATATGGCTTTAAGTTTTCAGATTGATGCTGCAGGTTCTACAGCTAAAGAACTCGAAACAACCGCCACAGTAACCGTTGATAAAAACGGAAACGATTATGAAATTTCTGCAATTACTTTAGACTTAAAAGGCACAGTTGAAGGAATGGACGAATCGAAATTTAAAGAGCTGGCAGAAACTGCCAAGAAAAACTGCCCCGTTTCCAAGGCGTTGTCTGCAGTTCCTATTACATTAAATGTGAGTTTCAATAAATAAAAAATTGCTTCCTGATTTATTCAGGAAGCAATTTTCCCTCCTGTAAAGACCAACAATTTGAATATACTTTGCCTGTATTTTTATGAAGCTGTTTACATATTTGATTGTTTCAATCAGCTTGGTATCAACGTTTCTTTTTAAGAATCTCCAATTAGATCTATCGTCGCAAATTTCAGATCACATTTTGTTTGATTTGATTTTTGGGGGAATATTGATATTAATTATAGGCTACCTCATATATTCTTTCAGTACTCTTAAGCGCTCTAATTCTTTCAGGATCAAAGCGGATAAACACCAATTAAGTTTAGTAAACCAGAAACTGGCTTCGCACCTTTCCAATTCTCCCCTTGCTTTAATAGAATGGGATGAAAATTTTCGTATCGTAATATGGTCATCCAAAGCAGAAAAAATATTCGGCTGGAGCCAGGCTGAAATGCAAGGCAAACATTTTAATGATTTTAAATTCATTTTTGAAGATGATGAGATCAAGGTAGGTGAGATTGGCGTGCAGTTAATAAACGGTCAGGTGCAAAGCAATATGGTGTCTAACCGCAATTACAGCAAGAGCGGCAATATTATTTATTGTGAATGGTATAATACGGTTTTAAAAGATTCAACTGGAAAAGTCACATCTATTATGTCGCTTATTCACGATGTAACGGAAAACAAAATAAATGAAGAGTCTATCCTTAAATCTTCAGAAAGGTTTGAATTAGTTGTAAAAGCTACCAACGACTCTTTGTATGATTGGGATATTGAGAATGATACAATCTGGGTAAATGATAATTATCTGACAAGTTTCGGTTATAATCCGAAGGATACTCCCGATTTTCACCAGGAATGGCTTGCGAGAGTTCATCCGGATGATAGAGAGAGAGTGGTGGCATCCATGAACGGTCGTATTGCTGATGGTTCTGATTATGTTGAATCAGACTACCGAACAAAAATGGCAGACGGAAGCTACGGATTAATATTTAACCGCTCCTTAATATCACGGGATAAAAGTGGCAAGGCATGCCGCTGGACAGGTTCTTTGATGGATATTACCGAACGAAAGAAACAGGAAGCCGAACTGGCAATCAGTGAAAGTAAGTATCGTAATTTGGTAAATACGATGCAGGAAGGATTGGGTGTAATGGACAACGAGGGACATATCCTTTTCCTGAATAAATATGCCACCGACATGTTGGGTTATGAACTTGATGAATTGATTGGAAAAAAGGTTGAAACATTATTTGAAGGCGAAAATCTGGACATTTTAAGAAAGCAGCGTGAGCTTAGAAAATTAGGATCTAAAGATAATTATGAAATAACCTGGAAAACAAAAAGAGGCGGTAATCTGGTAACACTTGTTTCGCCAACTCCGGTTGTAGATGATAATGGAGAAATAAATGGTGCCGTTGCTGTATTCACCGATATTACTGAAAGACGCCGGTCTGAGAAAGCGCTTGAAGAGAGTGAAAGAAGATTAAGAAGTATTTTGCAAACAGAGCCTGATTGTATTAAATTATTAGACATAAAAGGGCGTGTAATAGACATGAATCCCGCGGGCCTTAACATAATTGAAGCCGCCTCGATGGATGAAGTTAGAAACGTAGAAGTAGATTCTCTGGTTGCCCCCGAATACAGGGAGAAGTTTAAAGATTTGATTCGGCGGGTTTTTGAAGGAGAAAGCTGTAAGCTGGAATTTGAACTAATTGGGTTAAAAGGTGGCAGAAAATGGCTCGAAATGTATGCCTTACCTTTTAAAGATAACAATGGAAATATTGTTAATTTATTGGGAGTAACCAGAGATATTACAGTGCAAAAGAAAATTTATTTGGCTTTGCAAATCAGCGAGGCTAAATTTCGAAAGCTCTTTGAATATGATCTGATTGGTTTTTTATACTTTGATACTCAGGGTAATATTCTGGATGCGAATGACAAATTTCTGAACCTGGTAGGCTATACAAAAAATGATCTGAAAGAAGGTAAACTCAATTGGAAGGAAATGACTCCCAAAGAGTTCGCTCCCAAAGATGGAAATGCGCTGCAACAAATTCAAAGCGGCGGAAGCTGCGTTCCATATGAAAAGGAATATATCCGCAAAGACGGAACAAGGTTTCCTCTTATTTTAGGTGCTGCACTTAATCCGGGCGAAGAATCTGACAAAGGGATTGCTTATATAATAGACATCAGCAAACGTAAAAAAGCCGAAACTGAATTAATTAAGAGCAATAATTTACTCGCGGAAGCTCAAAAAATCTCTCAAATTGGTAATTGGGAATGGTTGCCGGAAACAGATGAAGTTTTTTGGTCGGACGAAATGTTTATTATTCTTGGAGTTGAGCCTCAATCTTTTAAAGTTAAAAGCGATACCATATTAGAATTTGTACATCCTGACGATGTAAGTTTGGTTGCAAAAGCCACCGAAAAAGCGCTAAAAGAGAATAAGGCTATTCCGGTTGATTACCGAATTATCCGCCGTGATGGAGAAATTAGAAACATTTCAGGAATTGGCAATCCTACCCTGGATGAAAATGGTAAACTTATCCGGATGGTGGGTTCTTCACAAGATATTACTGATAGAAAAAAGGTAGAAGATAACCTGCGGCAGAAAGATCGGCTTGTTGAAATGATCTACAATACGGTTATAGATATTATTTTCATGCTGGAAGTTGAAAATGAAAGTGTATTTAAATTCATATCTGTAAACCATGCGTTTGTAGAAGCCACCGGATTAAAAAGAGAAAATGTTCTGGGCAAAAAAGTCCAGGAAGTGATACCTGAGCCTTCTTTAAGCCTTGTCTTAGAAAAATATAAAGAGTCAATTAAAAACAAGGTACCGGTATCCTGGGAAGAAACAACAAATTATCCAAGCGGATTAAGAACCGCTATGGTTTCAATTGCCCCGATATTTGATGATGGAGGGATTTGTATTAAGCTGGTAGGTTCTGTACATGATGTTACCGAACAAAAAAGGAACGAAGAAGAGATAAAAGATAGAAATATTCAGCTGCTTCAATTAACCGCACATCTCCAAAATGTAAGAGAAGAAGAACGTTCCAGAATTGCAGTAGAAATTCATGACGAGCTGGGTCAGCAACTTACCGGTTTAAAAATGGATGTTTCCTGGATCAAACGTAAAATTTCTGATGAGCAACCTGTTATTAAGGAAAAACTGCAAAGCCTGTTAAATTTGGTTGACGTTACCATAAGTTCTGTAAGGAGAATCTCCTCTGACCTTAGACCAAGCATTTTGGATGATTTTGGACTTATAGATGCTCTGGAATGGCAGGCAAAAGATTTTGAAAAGCGAACAAAAATTAAATG
>JBDTLL010000084.1:0-8711 GCA_039934815.1 Daejeonella sp.
TAATAATTAAGGCCCTTAAAAGACTTTCCCAGTCGCTAAAAAACATATTATCCATGGTATAAATATTTTGATTTTGGCTTTTGCCTAAAAATGAAATTAGCTCAACACCTATCTACTTCAATGTATAAAATATAATACTTGCAAACAAAAATGCTGTAAAATGCAGCCAAAGAAAAGCTTTCCCAACTCCCGCCTGTTATGATCTAATTATAGTTTTTGTTTTTATATTGTAACGGCATTAAATAACCCGTACAATTGTTAAAATAGGTATGGCAAAACACAGTACAAAAATCTTGTCGCCGGACCAGTCCAAAGAACTCAGCAAGACTTTGAAAGATCGTTTTGAAAAAAATAAAAACCGGCATCCTGATATAAAATGGGTAGAAGTCCAACTCAAACTGGTAGCCGCTTCTGACAAACTCTGGTCTCTAAACGAAATGGAAAATACAGGCGGTGAACCGGATGTTATCGGAATGGATAAAACTTCCGGCGAATATTTTTTTTATGATTGCTCGGCCGAAAGTCCAAAAGGCAGAAGAAGTTTATGCTACGATAAATTAGCCTGGGACTCTAGAAACGAATATAAACCGGAAAATAACGCATTAGATACGGCTGCGGCTATGGGAATTGAGATATTAACAGAAGATCAGTATCGTGATTTACAGAAAATTGGCAAGTTTGATTTGAAAACATCGAGCTGGGTAAAAACACCCAATAATATCAGAAAACTTGGCGGCGCTCTCTTTTGTGATCGACGTTACGAAACGGTTTTTTTATATCACAACGGTGCCGAATCATATTATGCAGCCAGAGGATTTCGGGGTTCGCTAAGAGTTTAGAAGAAAAGCAATTTCTAATTCCATTCATAATCCCCTTGTTGTACCTTTCTAAACTCAACCCCTGAAACACGTAGCAGAACCTGTAGCTTTATTCTTTCCTGTGTTTCTAACGTGAGAAATGTGGGGTAAAAAAAATACCGCTTCAAAACTTGGATGAGACGGTATTGACTTAGTTAAAAATTATTTTGAGCTCAATTTGGGCTTGTAAGTGAGTAATTCAGACCAGTGCATCTGCACTGCATCAGCATAATCTTACAAACATGTATCAAATTATCCGGCCCATTAACTGCATTATATCCATCTGCCATTGGTTTATGATAGTCGCTAGCTAATTCGTTTAAACTATACAGTTTCTAAATCAGCCTGAAAATCATAATAAGCACTCTAACCTGGCCCGTAGCGCTACTTGAATAGTTTTATTAATTCTTTATAGGTGTAAATATTCCCTTTTACAAAAAAATTATATGCATTTGTCCACTGTTCTCCTTGTCCCCAACCAATCATTGAAGAAATAATTTTTGTGCTTTTTGGTCCAACTTTAACAAACTGAATAATTTCTTGAAGGTTTCCGTCTTCATTCTGAATACTTTTAGGAAAGTTGTCATTCAGCTTAACTTTTAAAGTAATTTGCTCTTGTTCGAGGTAATTAATAATGTTTAATTTGATTGAGGAACTGTCAGCAAGAGACTTGGTTTTGTCATAATTTGTCAATATATAACCGCCTGTTTTTAATTCAATATGGGCTAAAGGTGCTATCCATTTTTTTAATTGTTCGTCGGTCGTAAAAAGATGCCAGGCTTCATTTTTATCTAAAGGCAATACAAATTCAAGTCTTAAAACTTTTTCATCCGTTTGAGTCGTGTAGGAAGTATTTATAACAGTCTGTCCTGACAAAATGAAATAGTTCAAAAGGAACAATACTGAAAGAAAATATTTCATTTTAATAATTTTAGAGAAATTCACTCAACTTACCCCCAACTCTATAATATAGATACCTTGAAATCAACTATTTAAATATAGTTAACTCACCGAAATCATCCTATCACATTCTGTATACAGTTTTCCTAATCTGGCAATCAAAAATGACAGATCGGGCACACAAATTTCCCTAAAAAATACAAATGTTCTAAAGAGCAGAATCCGCTCTATTTATAAACCAGAAGGTACAATTACTAAAAACCTTCCTTATCCACAAAACCCTTAGCCAGTTTCTTCCACTGAAATTTTGAAAACCCCAACACAGCAGATATAGAAATTATGGCATTCCGTACAATATCCAATGCACTTTCCTGCTGGGTATTTGGAACTTCATTTCGGCCGTGTACTTCTCCGGTCACTTCCAGACTATGGAGAGAGACCACAAATGTACTGGTGGCTTCTTCCTTAAAGAAATGTGCCGTCTCATTTTTATTATCCTTTGGATTTTTAGCCGGCCTAACACGCATGATCAATTCGGCAAAATGTTGCTCTGCATCTATTTTTTGTACTATCTCTTCAACTCTAACCCAGTCGTAACCGTCGCCGGCATCGGTTCCCGGAGCCGCAGGCAAGTCTATTTGAAAATAATCCCCTTCTTTTGCAGGGCGGTAAACGGGATTTCCATGTGCATCTGTCAACGTAAATTCAGCCGATCCTACACCGCTTAAACTATGCCATTTCGAAACATCAAGCAATCGCCTTTTGGCAATTTCAAAAAAATCTTCTGCTTCCTTTTGTGAGGCAAAAGAGCTGGTTTCGACGGTATCAGACTTTCCACCTTTTTTCTGATCAGGTATTTCGTGATTATCAGATTCAATTTTGCTCATATCCTTTTGAGTGAGTCAATTAACATGGTTTCTAATGTTAATGACAAATATTTATTTCGAAAGTTTGAAAAATAAAAACTTGTATTTAAAATCTCCGGAAATTAAAAAACCTCTTTCCAGATTCTGGAAAGAGGTTTACATATGAATAAAAAATAATTATTTATTAGGCCAGTTAGCCCAAATGCTGCAATGTCCGGCATTGTCTGTTTTATTAATTTCAGTCTGAACTCCTGAATAAGCGGCATTCATAATTGCTCTCGGAGAGAAATGCAATTTACCGTTTCCTGTTCTAAAGGCTGTACCAAAATGCGCCTGACTTAGTCCATGCCCACTTTCATGCAATGCAACGGTTTCTACATCGTAAGTTGAACCATCTTTCCACAAAAATGCGTCGTTGTAATAAATTTCGCGGAAAGCAACGTCATATTTATTATCGTTATTGGTATCAACCGGGTTACCATTTGCATCTGTAAATATGATTGTGAATGTCACGCCTAAAATATAAGTACTTCCAGCCGGAGCAATTGCGTCAAAAAAAGCTCCCGGCTCCCAACCGGCATGATTTACATCCGCTACGTAATCATAACTACCCGGATAGCCAAGCGCTTTCGCAACAAATCCAGTTTTAATTGCCGCATTGAAAGGAATTTTAGTCATGCCTAAATTTGAGCAGGTTACACCGTCCCATGTTTGCATAGCTCTGTCAATAGCGGCTTCTGATGTGCTTACAGATAAATCTAAAGAAGGACGGTTTTTGTCGACGTAATACGACACGTTATCTGTTCCGTCTAAACTTGTACCGGGAGCAAAATCGCCTCCTAATTTCTTTGAACCTTTATTATCAAAGTAAACAGTGCGGCCCATTTCATCCCCTTCTCCGGAAGTAAGGTATTCTGCAGAATACACCGCTACATACTTGCCATTGCTTTTGGATACAGGTTTTACTGCTCCATCAAGGCTCATTAATAATTGTGATTTTGCGCTTTGCTGTAATGAGGAGTTATCCAGAGCCATGTCTTTCTGAGCAACTGGGCCATCTTTACAGGTAATTAACAGGGTAGAGCAAAACAATAATGCAGATAGTTTTAAAATTTTCATAAGTGATTAATTAGGTAAAATTTAATTATTGGTTGATTTTTAGAAAGATGAAGATTTAATCAGGCAGCGGAGCGAAGTGTTCCGGGATGTGTTTGATTTATCCGGCAGAACGAAGGTTAGGTATCGTTTTCTGAAATTGCACAAATAGATTTACATTTTCAAACTTTAAAAAGATTTATTGAAAACTAAAAAAGATATATCAGTTCGACAATTTCTAAAGATGTATTAGCTGAATGTTTAATCAACTTTAATTCTCAAACGGAGAATCTATTTTACGCTGATCAACGTATCCTGATAAGAAATGCTGGACGAGCGTTTAATTTTTATTTTTTCTAAAAAAGAAAGCAATAAAAATAAAAACGACAACCCTTTTATATCTTTGACTGTTATAAAATATATTGGTCAATATTTACGCCTATCTTCTGCCCCAATGGGACAATTATTAATGAATTTTAAATTATTTATCAAAACATATTATCCGGCTCTATTAGTTTTCATCATACTTCTGGCCTTTAGCGTTGCTGCTTATCATGGTGCCCGCACAGCAAGCTATGCACGCCGATCTAAAATTTTTGACTCTCGCGTACAGCGGGTTAAAGAAGATTTAAAGTACCGGATGACTGATTATATTCAGATTTTGAAAGGGTGCCAGAGTTTATTCTATGCTTCTGATACAGTTACATCGGCAGATTGGAAGGTTTATACAGAAAATTTGAAAGTTTCTGATAATTATCCCGGAATACAAGCCATTGCTTACGCTCCTTACATCAGTCAGAAATACTATCCCGAATTTGAAAAAGAATTTCAGGTAAAAAGACCTGAATTTAGAATCAAATCTAATTTTGAACATGCTTTTTTGGCACCGGTTCTCTATATAGAACCTTTTAATACAAGAAATTACCGTGCGTATGGGTTTGATCTTTACAGTGACACCATTCGCCGGGAGGGAATTGACCGAGCAATATCAACCGGACAAGCAGCTCTAACGCAAGTAATTACTCTTGTTCAGGAAACACATATGGACAGGCAGCCCGGATTTCTGATATTTCTGCCCGTTTATAAAACCCTCGACAGTTTACAAACTCCAGAAAGTCGGAAACGAAATATTAAAGGAGTTATAGCCAATGTTTTCCGGTCATACGATTTAATGACCGTTCTATTTAACCGTTATACGGATTTAGATATTGAAGTTTTTGAGGGAGACGCAAGCAGTCCCGACAAATTGCTGTATGACTCCCGGATGTTTAAAGAAGCTCCCATGCTTACAAGCGATGGAAGTTATGTTTTTAAAATACAACAATCAGTAATGATTGCGGGCATTCCCTGGCTAATAAATATTAAATCTAACCAGCAATTTGGTTCTGTTTTAGAAAGACAACAACCGGGACTCATCTTATTTTTCGGTATTTTTATCAGTGTTCTTTTCTTCGTACTAACATTTAACATCATTAAAAGAAAAGGTGAAATTGCCGAAGAATTGCTGCTGAGTAAATCGCTGGAAAGCAAAAAAGATGAGTTTATTGGGATTGCAAGTCATGAATTAAAAACACCTTTAACCAGTATTAAAGCATTTATGCAACTGCTTGAAACTTCAGATCTGAATGAGCGTGACCGGAGTTTTATAAAAAAGGCTAATTCAAATGTTAATAAATTAAGTAACCTGATTGGCGATCTTTTGGATGTTTCTAAAGTACAGGCCGGCAGGCTGCAATTAAATGTAGAACCATTTTGCCTTTCGTCGATGATAGATGAAAGCATCGAAAATGTACAGCATATGTACAGCAGTCATCAGATTATTAAGAACAATGAAATTCCGATGTTAAAAGTTCCCGGAGATATGCTCAGACTGGAGCAAACCATGACCAATCTGCTGGTTAATGCTATTAAATATTCACCCGGACAGCCTTCTATTTTTGTTAGCGCCGTAAAAATTAAAAACGAAGTTCGCATAGACGTCACAGACAAAGGGTTGGGAATTTCCAAAGAAAATCAGGAAAGAATATTTGATCGTTTTTTCCGGGCAGAAGAACTTTCGCCGGTAATTTCGGGGCTTGGGATGGGATTATATATCTCCACGGAAATTGTTAAACAACATAACGGCCGTATGAGTGTAAAAAGCACCTTAGGAAAAGGATCAACTTTTAGTTTTACACTTCCTCTCACAGAAAAACGCAATTAGTTTTGTAACATTTTTTCGGTTTAACTCATATAAGAACGAGCAGACAAAGTGCATTAATCTCTTTATCAGTTAAATATGAAATTAACTTTAGCAGAAATCCCAAACCAGTTAAACTGGTTATTAGCGCCCAAATCATTTTCAATACACTGCTTAAAAAAACAAGCCGAATCTTATAACGAGCACGCCCGTTTTTATTTGATTAAAGCAAATTTATGCAAAGGAGAAAAAGATGTCGAATATTTAGAGCTGCTGTGCAAAGCCAATTGCTACCAGCGTGCGGAACGACGCATTAACAACCTCATTTTAAAATATACATCCAAAAATTAAGTGGCCCGTTAAATCCGGTCTATAGAATCGCGGTTAAAAACTTTGCTTCCGCGATATTGGCTTGGATTAATTCCGGTCAGCTTTTTAAATTGTGCAGATAAGTGCGCACTGCTGCTATAACCTAGTTTATAAGCAATTTCATTCAGATTCAATTCTCCGTATTCAATAAGCTCTTTCACTTTTTCTACCTTTTGCTGGATGATAAATTTTTCAATGGTAATATCCTCGGTTTCCGAAAACAAATTACTCAGATAAGAATAATCCTTGTTCAGCTTTCCAGAAATGAGATCAGAAAAATTGATTTGCATGTCTGACGAATCTGAATGATGCACCTGCTGTATAATAATGGTTTTTATCTGATCAGCAATTTGATGACGAAGCTCGTCTATCACCTCAAAACCAACTAACTTTAAGGCAGATCGAATTTTGGAAAGTCCGGCATCATCCGGATCTTCCAAAATTTCTACTTTACCCAATACGGCATCTTTCACAGTAAAACCCAATTGGGCCAACTGCTGATTTACTACCATCAGGCAGCGATCGCAAACCATATTTTTTATTTTGAGGATCATATTTATATTTCTGAAGCCTGATAACCTGCTTCATTTATAGTAGCCATGATTTCATCCGCCGATATATTTTCTGCGTTTACAGTTAAAATCTTATCCGGATTTGCCGTATCAACTTCCCAGTTTTCAATACGTTCTTCTTTATTTAAAAAAGGAGTTACCGCCGCTACACAGCCTCCACATTTTATTGATGTTTTAAATTTATATTCCATTTTTCAATTTTTAATAATTAGTATATAGTATTAAACAATTCTGACTTATTATGTTTGAATCCAGTGATCATATCCAAATTCAATTCTTCATTCCAAATTCTTAATTCTTAATTCTCCGATCTCAAATCTACTCCCTCTCCTTAGAGTTTTTGCCATTTCAATCTCAAACTATTTGAAACTACAGACACTGAACTTAAGGCCATGGCAGCACCGGCAATCATCGGATTTAATAAAAATCCGGTAAAAGGAAACAACAAACCCGCGGCAATTGGAATTCCGATCACATTATAAATAAATGCCCAGAACAAATTTTGTCTGATAGTTTGCACAATCTCTTTTGATAGTTTCAACGCTTTCGGAATTTTATTCAAATCAGAAGAAATAAGCGTCATTTTAGCTACATCCATAGCTATATCAGAACCTTTTCCCATTGCAATAGAAACATTGGCCTGAGCCAATGCCTGACTGTCATTAATTCCATCGCCAACCATGGCTACAATTTTTCCTTCATCCTGCAGCTTTTTTATAAAATCAAATTTATCTGAAGGCATAACTTCTGCTTTAAATGAACTTACATTCACTTGTCTCGCTACCGCCGAAGTTGTCTGCTGACTGTCGCCCGAAAGCATATAAACGTCCAGTCCTAATTTTTGAAGTTCCTTAACCGCCTCCCGGGATGTTTCCTTAATCTGATCCGCAATAGCGTAAATTGAGATCAATTTTTTAGACGAGCTGAAATAAATAACCGTTTTGGCATTCTCCTGAAATTCCTGGATCTTACTTTTTAGATTTAATGGAATATCAATCTTATTCTCTGCCATTAATTTATCGTTACCAACAAAGTATTTTTCTCCTTCAAATATCGCGGAAGCACCTCTGCCGGTAATACTTTCAAAATTTGATATTTTGCTGGCAGTTAGATTTTCTTCTTTTAATTTTAACACAACTGCATCGGCAAGCGGATGTTCTGAGCTATTCTCAATACCCAGCAAAATTCCATTAAGATTTTCAGAATCCGCATTATCTGCTTTTTCAAAGTCAGTAACAACCGGTTTCCCTATCGTGATGGTTCCGGTTTTATCCAAAACAATGGTATCTACTTTGTAGGCAGATTCAAGGCTTTCGGCATCTTTAATTAATATTCCGTTTTCTGCACCCTTACCTACTCCTACAATTATGGCGGTTGGTGTAGCCAAACCTAATGCGCAAGGACAAGCGATTACCAATACGGTTACCATGGCAAGCAAGCCATGCGTAAATCCATCCGGACCACCGAAAACAAGCCAGGCAACCAGACTTAATATGGAAATAAGAATAACAACAGGAACAAATATGCCCGCAATTTTATCAACCAGACGCTGAACCGGAGCTTTAGAACCCTGGGCATCCCGTACCATTTGGATAATATTAGCAAGCATAGTTTCAGAGCCAACCTTTTCGGCTTTAAACTTAAAACTGCCTTTTTGATTAATTGTACCGGCAAAAACTTTCATCCCTTTTTCTTTCTCAACAGGAACCGGCTCGCCGCTGATCATGCTTTCATCTACAAATGAATTCCCTTCATATACTTCACCATCAACCGGAATTTTTTCTCCGGAACGAACCAAAATCTGATCGCCAGGATTAACATCTTTAATCAATGTTTCAATTTCCTGATCGCCTTTTATTAAACGCACCGATTT
>JBDTLL010000085.1:0-8700 GCA_039934815.1 Daejeonella sp.
GCAAATCCCTGAATTTGTGGTTCCAGTACTTTAGCCGAATCGAGATCTGGAGTTGAATAAAATTCATAAACCACATTTTTATCGATCGGATCTATGCTTTTGGGTTCAATAACGATAAAATCACACCCTTTTTGGTTTACTAAAGCCCGCAAAATAGAGATCTCTTTTTCACTGGTTTTTTCGTTCTTCTCATTAATTTCCAGATCACCCAAAAAGACTTCCTGATTAGAAATGTCCAGTTTATTTCCTGCAGGATAAACGTTCATTTTAATGGCATTCCCGGTATTAAAATCGCGGTGATTTTTCTTCCCACTATAAGCTACAAGAGACAGTTCGCCGTTTTTTTCCTTGAAAAGCCTGAATACAATTTTTTCTATGTTTCCTTTTAGAAGTTTTTCTAACTCGCGGTTGGATTGTTTATTATTGATATAATAGGTTGGAATTATCATGATACAATAACTTTAATTGATTTAAAAAATCCGGATTATTTAATCAGCATTCATATTTATTGAGTTATAATAAATTTAACTCCTCTATAAGCATTTATCAAATATTTGCAGGAATTGTGATAATGCCTAACCACTTCGCACGCAATTTGAACACATTCAATATAAACTGAGTTACAAACCACCAAAACGCAGTCAAAAAAACCCCGAACTTCTCTAAAATTTATAAAACAAATTAAATCTCGATAAAGGTTTTAGGTATAAAAATTCGATATTAGTAAAAAGCGTAAGTCTTTCTGTTTAAATCAATTAAAACGTCTATCATGTTTAACCATGCTCTGCAACGTATTAGAGATTATGTCCGCAATTATTTTGCGGAACACATTAATCCAAACAGAATTTACCACAATTTAAACCATACCGAATATGTTGTGGAATGGGTTTTAAAAATGACAGATCATTATAAGCTGGATCGTGAAAGCAGGTTTATTTTAGAAACTTCGGCATGGTTTCATGATCTGGGGTACTTCGAATCTCCCGACGATCATGAACGAAAAAGCGCCCAGCTTGCAGAGAATCTTCTTAAAGATTTAAATATCGAGCATGACGTAATTAACAAAGTTAAAGACTGTATCAATGCCACAAAAATGCCGCAAAATCCTACAAATTTATTGGAGCGCATTATTTGTGATGCGGATATGTCTAATTTGGGGATGCCTGATTTTCACGAAAAAAGTAAACTTGTAAGAAGAGAATTTTCCCTGATTAGCGGCAAGAAGATTTCTAAAGAAGACTGGAACCTGACAAACATACAATTTCTGGAAAATTTTAAATACAAAACAGATTTTGCGCAAGATTTATGGGGTAAGCAACTACATCAAAACCTGCACTCGCTTTTAAAAAAAAATGAAACAGGCCTAAATGCTAAACACCAGCAGGCACTTTCAATCGAAAATGGCGAACAAAGCGCAAAAGAAAATAGTCAGCTTAACGATAAAAAAAACCGCCCCGATCGTGGTATTGAAACCATGTTCAGAATTAGTTCTAACAATCATCAGGCTTTAAGCCAAATGGCAGACAATAAAGCTCATATTATGATCACCGTAAATTCAATAATAATTTCGGTTTTGCTGTCTGTGCTAATTCGCAGTATAAATCAGGAACCGCATTTAGCAATTCCTGTGGGCATATTGTTAATGGTAAATGTGGTCACCATTATATTTTCAATTCTGGCAACAAGGCCAAATATTCCTTCGGGAAAGTTTACGAAAGAAGATCTAAAGAGTAAAAAAATAAACCTGTTGTTTTTTGGCAACTATTATAAAATGAATCTTGAAGATTTCTCGGCCGGAATGACAGAATTAATGGAAGACCGTAATTTTTTATACGGCAGTTTAATAAAAAACCTGCACTCGCAGGGCTTGGTTCTTGGAAAAAAATACCACTTGCTACGTATATCCTATAATTTTTTCATGTACGGATTAGTAGTATCTATACTCGCATTTAGCTTAGCCATAATATTAAAAGGTTTGTAAGCAATAATCACCCGCAAACATTACATTGATTTTTGTTGTTGCAAACCGTATATCTTTAGAAAATGAAATTGAATATTTTTTGTCTGCCTGCCTTAATGTTGATTTTTGCTTCCTGTACTAATTCAAAACAAATTAAAAGAGTTGAAGTCACAGACAGTCCCGACAGTATTTCCGGATGCTATTCTTACAGCAAAAATAATGACCTTGTTTCCTTAAGCATTAAAGACACGGCTGGAATTATTATTGGAAATTTAGCTTATAATATTTACGAAAAGGACAGCAATACAGGAACCATCAACGGTAAAATGAAAGGTGATACACTTTTGGCAGATTATACATTTCAGTCAGAAGGTACAGAATCTGTAAGACAGGTTGCATTTTTACGTTCGGGGAAAAATTTCCAGGAAGGATTTGGAGAAGTTGAAGAAAGAAATGGCAAAACGGTTTTTAAAAACCCCAATACTTTAACTTTTGAAAATATGATTCTGGAACCCGTTCCTTGCGAAAAATAAGTTTTGCTATGCTTTAAGCCAAAAACTACTAATTGGTTATTTTCGCTGAAAAAAGGTAATCCTATATTAAAAATATTAATTTTAGTGATTCACAAGATCATGAAGAAATTAATATTTTTTTTATTTCTGATTCTACTTACTAAAATAACTTTTGCGCAAAAAGTTGGGCTGGTTTTAAGTGGCGGTGGTGCCAAAGGTTTAGCACATATCGGCGTTTTAAAGGCGCTTGAAGAAAACAATATTCCCATTGATTACATAGTGGGAACTTCTATGGGCGGCATTGTGGGCGCCATGTATGCTGCCGGGTTTTCGCCGTCTGAAATAGAATATCTCGCGTTAAGCGAAGATTTTCAGGATTGGGTAAATGGCCGTTACAAGAGTGAATATGGATACTTTTTCAAAAAAAAACCTGACAATCCATCTCTAATTACCGCAAAGTTGCAGATTGACGAAAAATTTAATGCGCATATACGATCAAATCTGATAAATGATATTCCATTAAATTTTGCACTTCTTGAGTTGCTGGCGCAGTCATCCGCGAATGCGAAAGATGATTTCGACAGCTTGTTTGTGCCTTTCAGATGCATGGTTGCTGATGTATTATCCCAAAAATCTATTGCGGTAAAAAAAGGAAGTTTAGTTGAAGCTGTACGCGGTACGTTTACCGTTCCTTTAATTTACCGACCTGTTAAAGTACAGGGAAAATATGTTTTTGACGGCGGATTATACGATAATTTCCCTGTTGACGTGATGAAAGATCAGTTCAAGCCAGATTATATTATCGGCACAAATGTATCGTCAAAAGTATATAATGAATATCCCAAGGACAATGACGAAAAATTAATGAATCGTTTCCTGATTTATCTTTTTCTGTCAAAAACAGATTCAACTTCTATTGGAGAAAATGGCACTTATATCCAGCCAAATTTGTTGGGATACAGCGTTACCAATTTTAGACCTGTTGAAGAATTGATAAAAGAAGGCTACGACGCAACTATGGCCGATATGCCATCTATAAAAGCGAAAGTAAGCCGGCGTATTTCTACGGAAGAATTAAAACTGAGAAGAAATCATTTCCTCACGCAAAATCCTCCCTTAACGTTTAACAGTGTAAAAGCCACAGGAATAAATGATGCACAGCGGAAATATGTGGAACGTGTGTTTAATAGCGACGCCCAAAATATAAGTTTGGAAAGTGTTAAAGACGGATATTATAAACTTGTGGCAGATGACAATTTTGAAACGGTATACCCGCGGATGACTTATCAGCCTGAAAAAGAATCTTATGATTTTGAATTGCAGGTGCAGCCTCAGAAAAACTTCAATGTAGATTTGGGCGGAGTTGTTTCTACACGACCATTAAATACAGCGTATTTGGGCTTACAATTCAATTACCTGCATGCTAATTCTTATACTTTTACGGCCAGTTTTTATTCGGGAAGATTTTATGAATCTGTGCAAACAACAGCCCGTATGGATATTCCAACCAAACTGCCGGTTTTTTTGGAAACTGAATTCACCTATAACCACTGGAATTATCTAAGTTCCAGTCAGATTTTCTTAGAAAGTCCCAAACCTAATTATTTAGAGCAGGCCGACAGGCGGGTAGCGCTGAAGATCGGGATTCCTGCGTTTAGCAATGGAAAGCTAAGATTTGAAACAGGATTTATAAATTTTAACAATCAGTACAGCCCAAATAATACTTTTTCGATTGGTGATATTTTAGATGAGCAAAGTTTTAATGGCTTTTTAGCCGGTTTAATTTTTGAAAAAAATAACCTGAACAGCAGGCAATATGCCAGCTCGGGTTCGATGTGGGAAGTTGGCTTAACGTATTACAACGGATTAGAAACCTACAATCCGGGAAATATTTTCAGAGGTGCCACATTCTATGAAAACATTGTTCCGCTTGAAAATAATTTTGAATGGCTAAGAGCCCGCATCCTTACAGAACAATATTTTTTTCATAAAAAGAATTATTCACTGGGATATTTGTTTGAAGGTGTTTTATCAAACAAACCACTTTTTAGTACGTTTAAATCCAATTTGCTGAGTACGCCGGCATTCAATCCATTACAAGATTCCAAATCATTGTATCTGGAACAGTTCAGAGCTAACTCTTACCTGGCCGCCGGATTAAAAAATGTTATAAATGTTTATAAAAATCTGGATTTAAGACTGGAAGGTTTCACATATTTACCTTTTCAGGAATTTCAGCAGGTTGGCGGCCAATCAACACAATTTGGAAAATATTTTTCCGACCGCCATTATGCAGCAACCGCAGGTCTGGTTTACAATTCAATTGCCGGGCCGGCCAGTTTAAGTTTTAATTATTATGACGATGTTCAGAATCGCTTCGGCCTTATGTTTCACGTCGGTTTTTTACTATACAATAAACGATCATTTGAATGAAGTTACTTTCTATTTTTACCGTATTTATCCTCTCTCTGCTCAGCAGTTTTAATGCATTTTCTCAAACCGATAGCATTCAAACCGGGTCCATCGCCATTAACAATTTTATAATCAAAGAAAACCTGCTTAAAAATTCAAAAATCGCCGTAATTGCAACCGACGCAAATGAAACTCCTTTAGAAAGTATTAACGGTATATTTCAGTTCAGCATTAACGGATTTAAACAAACTTTAAAATTTAATGACGGAGTAGCAATTGCTCCCTCACAAATAGATAAATCAACATTCATTTATTTAAGACATGAGAATGAGCTGGGTACGCATAGCAAACTTTATTATGTTATAAAAAAAGAAGCAGACCTGCGTCCCATAAAAATTAACTGGTTAATTTTAGTTTTAATTCCGCTGGTTATCATATTGCTGGCAACTATGTTCCGGAAGTTTATTTTAATTGCGGCAGTGTTGCTAATAGTCATGTATTTTTTCAATAGCAGCAACGGTTTAAACTTATCTACATTCTTCCAGACAATTTATGACGGACTAAAATCTGTATTCTAATTTGGCTTAATGATTTTTTACCCAAGAAGTATGAATAAAATTTATTCAATTTTAGTTGTTTCAGCAGTCATTGTGCTGCAGTCCTGCGAATCTAAAAATGCGGCGATCAGTTCGCCAAAAACGCAAACGGGAATTTCAGATTCAATTATACTTCCGCCGGCAAATCAAACCAAATCGGTTAGAAATTTCAGTAAAGTTATTGGCTGGCCCAAAGGAAAAACCCCTGTAGCGCCGGCAGGATTTACTGTTGACCGTTATGCCGATGATTTTGTCAGTCCACGCTGGATGTATGTTTGCCCCAATGGCGATGTTTTAGTCGCGGAAGCAAATACAGAATTAGGCACATTTACCAAGTTTGCGGCCAGTTTAATTGGCATCACAAAATCACAGCGTTTTGATAAAAGTGCCAACAGAATTACTCTTTTAAGAGATACAAATGGCGATGGAAAACCAGACTTGAAAAAAGTATTTCTATCCGGATTAAATCAACCTTTCGGGATGCTTATCATCGGCAATAGTTTTTATGTGGCCAACACCGACGGCTTATGGAAATATCCTTATACAAGCGGGCAGACAGAAATTACCGCTACCGGCAAAAAAATAGTTAAACTGCCTGCCGGCGGATACAATAATCACTGGACCAGAAATATCATCAGCAATCCAGACAGCTCTAAAATTTACATTTCAGTTGGTTCGGGCAGCAATGTTGCCGAACATGGAATGGTCAACGAAGTTAGACGAGCCAATATTCTGGAAATAAACCCGGATGGCAGCGGCGAAATAATTTATGCTTCCGGAATCAGAAATCCCGTTGGGATGGCTTTTGCTCCCGGAACGTCAACTTTATACACGGCCGTAAACGAACGGGATGAATTAGGCGACAACCTTGTACCTGATTATTTCACAAGCGTTAAAAAAGGAGGATTTTACGGCTGGCCCTACTCCTATTTCGGTCAGCATTTAGACCCACGTATTAGCCAACAAAATTTACCCCTTGTAAAAACAGCTATAGTTCCAGATATCGCTTTAGGCTCACATACCGCCTCGCTCGGACTTGCATTTTATACCGGAAATAATTTCCCGGAGAAGTACAAAAACGGTGCTTTTGTGGCGCAGCACGGCTCCTGGAACAGGTCCGTAATTTCGGGTTATAAAGTGATGTTTATTCCTTTTGAGAATGGAAAACCATCAGGCAAACCAGAAGATTTTTTGACCGGATTTATCTCGGACGTACAAAATGAAGAAGTTTATGGTCGGCCGGTAGGTTTAGCAGTTTTGCCCGACGGATCGTTATTGGTTGCCGATGATGCGAGTAACATCATTTGGCGTGTAAGCAAAAATAAATAAATATGATCCGCTGGTACTGTTTTGCTGCTTTATTTTTGGGGCAGATTTGTGCTTATGCCCAAACTACAGACACTTTAAAACAGTTAGCAACAGTAAAAATTCAGGCATATATTACTGAGCAAAGCCTTTTTAAAACTCCCTCCGCAGTTAGCGTAATAGATCAAAATCTACTGAATAAACAGCCTGGGAATTCACTTATCCCCGCCTTAAATACGATTCCGGGAGTTAAAATGGAAGAACGTTCTCCAGGCAGTTATCGTTTATCTATCCGAGGCAGTTTACTTCGTTCTCCTTTCGGGATAAGAAATGTTAAGGTTTATTTGGATGAATTTCCCTTGACGGATGCCGGTGGAAACACCTACCTCAATCTGATTGATGTTCAATCTATTTCTGAATTAGAAATTTTGAAAGGCCCGGACGGAAGTTTATTTGGCGCAAATTCTGGCGGCGTTGTTCTTTTAAAAAGTTTTGCAAAAACAAACGATAGTTTATCCGCTGCCGCGGAATTACAAACCGGATCCTATGGACTTTTCCGCGAAAGCGCCCAATTCCTTAAAGCTGCTGAAAAGTATTCCATTAAACTAAACCAAAGTTTCCAACAGTCTAATGGCTACCGCGATAATAGTTCTATGGACAGAAAATATGTTCAGGCATCCCAGAAATGGAAATATTCTACCAAAAATGAATTTCGCTCCGTCATATTTTACTCAGATTTAAATTACAAAACTCCGGGAGGTTTAACTTTTGATCAGTATCAAACTAACCCCCAGGCGGCCCGCCCGGCGACTGCAACTTTGCCCGGTGCTGAGGAACAAAACGCTGGAATTTACAACACCACCTTATTTGCCGGCTTATTGCATCAGGCAGAAATAAGCAAAACACTTAAACACATTGTCGCATTTTCCGCATCACACACGGATTTTGAAAATCCGTTTATCAGCAATTATGAAATCCGAAAGGAAAATAATTTGGGCCTGCGTACTTTTTTAGAATATAAACCAGCGCTTTCCGGAACAATCAATTACCAGATTCAAACGGGTTTAGAAACTCAGCAAAATGATTCTGATATCTCCAACTTCGGCAACAAAAAAGGCACAAAAGATACTTTGCAATCTTCTGATAAACTAAAGGCTTATCAAGCATTTTATTTTGCACGTCTTTCGGGAGATATTGCCGGAAAATTATTTTTTGAGGCTGCGCTAAGTCTTAACCAGTTCAAATATAAATTCGCCCCAATTAATTCGCCACTGCAAACTAAAAACTTTAATGCGGAATTAATGCCCCGGCTTGCGTTTTCTTATTTATTAAATGATCAATTGGTATTAAGAACTTCCCTAAGCAAAGGTTTTTCTTCGCCAACGATCTCAGAAATACGCTCTTCTAATCAGGAAATCAATACCGGTTTAGAAGCAGAAAAAGGCTGGAATCTGGAAACCGGAATTAGGCTAAGAAGTTTGGATGACCGGTTTTGGCTGGACCTATCCGCTTACCAATACAAATTGAAAAACGCAATTGTAAGACGTGTTGACCAATCTGACGCCGATTTTTTTGTGAATGCCGGCGGAACAAACCAAATTGGTTTGGAGAGCCAGGCAAACGCATGGATTCTAACTTATAATCAAACCAGATTTATAAGAAGTTTGCAGTTTTCAAACAGTCTCAGTTTAAATCATTACCGGTTTGATAATTATCAAATTGCGTCAAAAAATTATTCGGGCAATAATCTAACAGGCGTTCCGGGATTTATCGCGACAAGCTTTTTAAGCTCAGTACTTCCATTAAATAGTTATTTCTACATTCAGCACTCATATAACGGGAAAACTCCTTTAAACGACAGCAATTCGTTGTTTGCGAGTGCTTATAATTTGATTCAGATAAAAGCGGGAACAAA
>JBDTLL010000086.1:0-8679 GCA_039934815.1 Daejeonella sp.
GGGTAAACTGTCCAGCCTGCACTTGCCGGACCGGTTGCGGTAAAGAAAGATGACATCATGATCACACATGCGGTAAAGAAGAACCAGTATGAAAGCATGTTTAAGAATGGCGAAGCCATATCTCTTGCACCTAGTTGTAAAGGAATTAGCAGGTTACTGAAAGTACCGCTCAAACCCGCCGTTAATACAAAAAACACCATCATGGTACCATGTATGGTCACTAATGCCAGATAAAAATCCGGTTTAATTCTTCCACCTTCTGCCCATGAACCTAAAAATGTTTCCAACAAAGGGAACGTTTTATCAGGCCAGCCCAATTGTAAACGGAAAAGTACAGATAACATCATCGCAATAACTGCCATGATAATTCCAGTGATCAGGAATTGCTTCGCAATCATTTTATGATCCTGACTGAATATGTACTTAGTTATAAAGTTCTCTTTATGATGACCGTGATCATGACCATGATCATGGTGGTGTAGTACGGCTGAATCGTGTATTGCTGTGCTTGCCATAATCTCTATTATCTTTTAGTATTAGTATTTAACGCAACTTTATTAAGTTCAGATCCTGCTTTTTCATCAGCCATCTGAAGTTCTTTTTTAACATCATCATTATACATTATCGGTTGCTTTGCAATCCATGCAGCATATTCCTGCTCAGATACAACTGTAACCTTTGCCTGCATGTTGTAATGACCTGCTCCGCAAATTTTAGCGCATAATAACGTGTAATTGTATGCCGGATCTTTACGTTTCTCACGCATTTGTTCCGTAGTAAGTTTTGGTGTAAACTGGAAGAAAGTAGCCATTCCCGGAACCGCGTTCATTTGAACTCTGAAATCGGGAAGGTAAAAACTGTGCAGTACATCTTTAGAACCAATTGCAACTCTAACCGGACGATTTACAGGAATTACAATTTCTCCGGCTAATTTGTCATCCCAGCTTTTGCGATCTTTAAAGTCTATACCCAAACCGTTGGTTGGCGTAATTAATTTATAGTTACTTAAGCCAATCTGATTGTCTTGTCCGGAATAACGGATATTCCATTTAAACTGCTCGCCTCTAACTTCAATCAATAAAGCTTTTCCCTGTTCAGATTGTGGTGGATTTGTAATGCTTCTCCAGGTAAAAAATCCCAATAAAACCAATATTGTTAATACGATAGCCGGAACTATTGTCCAGATACGCTCAATTGCATTATTATGCGGATAGAAATATGCTTTCTTTTTAACAGATCCACGATATTTATAAGAGAAACCAAATAAAACTATATGTGTAAGTATGAAAACTATTGTTGTAATAATCAGCGTGATATCAAACATAAAGTCGATTCGCTCACCATGTTCTGAGGCAGCGTCCATTCTAAACATCGGCCCCTGCACTGAATATGACCAATAAACTCCATATAAACCCAACACTAATGCTACCGCGAATAAAACACCCTGAACTTTTCTCCAGTCTACAGGTTGCTTCTTGCCTTGCATGTCGCGGCTTATTTCATAAACTTTCAGAATTTTTCCGATGATAGCTATGAAGATACATACAAGGAAAAACATCAGCACATAATAAGTAGCTGATTTATAAATTGGCGAACGATCTTCTTTTACCGAAGCAGCAGCTACCGCCGCCATCTTAGTAGTATCTACTTCAGTACTAATTAAAGGTGCAGAAGCCGGAGCCAAGGCTGAGTCGGTAGACATCTTTGTTGAGGCCGAGTCAACAGCTGTAGTATTAGATACGACCGTTGAATCTGTAGACTGAGCACTCAGCTTAGAAACATTCCCCAAAAGGGTAATAATAACTAAACATGTGACTATCGATCTGATATTGAAAAATTTTCTTAAACCCATTTTATTATCAAACAATACGTTTATACGTAAACAAATCCTCTTTTTACTCATTAAATCTGGTGGTGTAAGCTTTCCTCCAAAAATGGATGGTTAGCCGGTACCATAGATCTTTTACTTAATTGATTTAAAACCAGGAATGTGAATAACCCTGTGAACCCTATTGCAATCCCAATTTCAATTATCCCAAAGCCGCGGTGTTCTGCAACTGTTCCCGGCATAATCATCATGTAATAATCTAACCAATGACCAAGCATTAACATAATACAAACCAACATCATCCAGTTCATCTGTCTTTTAGAATTACGTGTCATTAGCATCAACACCGGAGCAACAAAGTTTATTACGATATTCACCCAAAACCAGGGTAAATATTCAGGCTCCCAACGGTGGTAAAAGTAAACTGTTTCTTCGGGCATGTTAGCATAGTAGATCAATAAAAACTGAGAAAACCATACATATGTCCAGAAAATACTGAAACCGAATATAAATTTACCTAAATCATGAAAATGGTTTTCATTCACCCATGACATGTGTCCGGCCTTTTTCAGGAAAATTACCAGTAATGTAATTGTACATAAACCTGTTAACCACATTGCTGCAAAATTATACCAGCCAAACATAGTAGAAAACCAATGCGCTTCTAATGACATAATTGTATCAAACGCCCAGATTGGCGTTGTAAATCCAAAAATAATTAAGAATACCGCCGACCATTTGATGCTCTTATCGTAATTGATTAAGCCACCATTTAAATCCTCACTTTTAGAAAATTTATTGAATAAAAAGGCAAAGAAACTATATGCACCCAGGAAAAGCACTAAACGTGTTAAAAAGAATGGAACGTTTAAATATCCGGATTTACCTGCAATAATTGCATCGTAATTAGGGCTGTTTGGATCTGTCAAACCTTCGCCATTCCAGTGGTGATATAAATTATGTGTTAACAAACCGGATGCACAAACAACAACTAAAATTAAAGCTGCAATTGGCAAAACTCTGGACATAGCCTGAGGTACGCGTAATAATCCGGTTGGCCAGCCTGCTTGCGAAACATATTGCACAGCCAGGAAAAATAATCCGGCAGCACAAACACAAGTAAAGTAATAGGCCATTAATAATAAATTGGCATAAGTACGCTCCGCATGGTCGGTTAAAAAGCCGAATGCTATAGCTAATACTCCAATAAGTATTGCAATTAAACTTCCGGCTTTTAACTTACCCGAAAATTCAAATTGATCAGTAAAATTATGACTATGATTATGAGTTCCCATCTGATATTAGCAATTGACTATTGTAATTTTTGTAATTCATGAACGTACATAACAATTTTCCAGCGCTCATCCGGAGATAATTGATATTTATGTGGTCCCATTAAGTTCAATCCATAAGTAATTGTATGGAATATCTTTCCGTCTGTTAAATCTTTCATGGCACCGCCACGAGAAGATGTTCCGGTTGAGTAAGAAGGCGGAGCAGGAAATTTGTCCATCTTAACAATAGATCCATCACCTTTACCCTGGTATCCATGGCAATGAGAGCACATGTTTACAAATAAACTTTTTCCTTCTTCTAAAGTCGCCTTTGTTACCGGATACGGATTAGTTAGGTTTTGGCTTGCCGCCTGATAACCTTCAGGTGTGTTCGGATATTCGTCAACTTTTTCAAATCCTACCGGAGATGTTCCCGCGGGTGGAAGTTGTGCAGTCTGACCGTTTTTAAAATTCGGATTCGGTTGATCAGGATTGTATGCTTTAGGAACATACATGTTTGGTGCATACTCCCAACCTGTGCTGCGTTTATCATTACAGGCAGACATTACAACTGCTACAGCAACCGTTAAAAAAGCAGCACGTATTAATACAAGCTTATTCATAACTAACATACTTCCTTTCATTGTGCAAAATTTCTACTGCACCGGCATCTTTTAAAATATCATTAATCTTATCAGGATACGGATTATCCTTTGCGTCAATTGCTATCACAAAACGATCATTTGTTGCTCTCAGGTCCATAACACGTGGCGCACGGCCCGGGAATAAATGGGATGAAAAGAAAAATGTTCCAACCATTCCAAAAGCACAGAATAAAACCGTTAACTCAAACATTACCGGTATAAAATCCGGAAATGCAAATGCGGGCTTACCACCAATATTCATTGGCCAGTCCAATACCAGCATAAAATATAGCATTGAAAATGCTGTTACAGTTCCAGTAATGCCGAAAAGAAATGCTGCCTTAGGTAAACGTGACCGTTTAATACCTAATTTATCTTCAATTCCGTGAATGGGCATAGGCGTGTAAACATCATAAATACTTACGTTGCTTTCATGCAGTTTATCTATCCCGTGCATCAGATCATCCGGATCTTCAAAATGACCTAATATATATTTCGTGTTGCTCATTTTTAGATTTTAGCGTATTCGGTTTCTGTGGAAACACTATCAAATTTTTGTAATGACTCCTGGTAATATTCAGCTTCTACTTTAGGAACTGAATCTTCTCTGATCAGTTTCTGCTTGGCCTGGTCACTGGAACTTTTCAGCAGTAATTTTACTTCTGCTATTGCAATTGCGGGCAAAACACGCAGGAACAGCAGGAATAACGTAAAGAACACTCCAATTGAACCAATAAAAATACAAACATCAATTACACTCGGATAAAACATTACCCAACTTGATGGCAGGTAATCACGGTGTAATGAAGTTACAATAATTACAAAACGCTCGAACCACATACCGATATTCACAATAATGGAAAGGATCCAGGATGCTGCAATACTTGTTCTCAATTTTTTGAACCAGAACAGTTGCGGTGTAATTACGTTACAGGTCATCATACTCCAATATGCCCACCAGTACGGTCCGCTAACGCGATTTAAGAAAGCATACTGCTCATATTCTGCCCCGGAATACCATGCAATAAATAATTCGGTTAAGTAAGCAACACCTACTATTGATCCTGTTAAGATGATGACTTTATTCATCGACTCAATGTGGAACATGGTAATGTAATTCTCAAACCCTAAAACTTTACGTGCAATTAATAACAAGGTTTGCACCATGGCAAATCCTGAGAAAATTGCTCCCGCAACAAAGTAAGGAGGGAAAATAGTGGTATGCCATCCCGGAATAACCGAGGTTGCAAAGTCCATAGATACAATAGTATGTACAGAAAGTACAAGTGGAGTTGAAATACCTGCTAAAATGAGGGAAACAATCTCAAAACGCTGCCATGTTTTTACGGAGCCTGTCCATCCAAAAGAAAGAACAGAATAAATACGGCGACGTAAACCAGTGGCACGGTCGCGGATGGTAGCAATATCTGGTAATAAACCTGTGTACCAGAATACCAATGATACCGAGAAGTATGTTGAAATGGCGAACACATCCCATACCAATGGTGAGTTAAAGTTTACCCATAAAGATCCAAACTGGTTAGGAAGTGGTAATGCCCAATATGCTAACCACGGACGACCCATGTGAGACACAATATATGTGGCCGCACAAATAACCGCGAAAATGGTCATCGCTTCCGCGGATCTGTTAATGGAGTTTCGCCAGTTCTGACGGAAGAGCAATAGTACCGCAGAAATTAATGTTCCGGCGTGACCAATACCTACCCACCATACGAAACCGGTGATATCCCAGGCCCAACCAACTGTTTTATTTAATCCCCAGGTTCCAATACCGAACCAGAAGGTGTAACTAACTGCAACTACCCAAAGTAGTGCTCCCAAAGCCGCTACTGTAAAGCCAATCCACCATGCTTTATTGGGTTTGTTTTCTACAGGAACCAATATATCGTTTGTTACTTTAGCGTAAGTGATATTACGCCCGGTAACTAATGGTTCTCTAAGTATGGATTCGTGATGAGATGACATATTTCTCTAAATTTCTAATTGTATGAAATCAATTAAGCCTCTACTGTATTTCTAACTTTCGTTTGATATCCAACACCCGGTATCGTATTAATTTCTTCTAAAACGTAATACGTACGCTCACTTGTTAATGCTTTAGATACCTCTGAATTCGGATCGTTTCCGTCTCCAAAAATAATTGCATTGGTTGGACAGGTTTGCTGACAAGCTACTTTTATATCACCATCTTTTAATGGGCGCTTTTCAATTTTAGCCTGTAATTTACCAGCCTGAATACGTTGAATACACATAGAGCATTTCTCCATAACACCTCTTGAACGAGCTGTTACATCCGGATTTAATACTAATTGAGTAAACTCATTATTCATGTAGTTATCAAAACGAGAATCATTCCAGTAGTTAAACCAGTTGAAACGACGCACTTTGTACGGGCAGTTATTTGCACAATAACGAGTTCCGATACAACGGTTATAAGCCATGTAGTTTAATCCGTCTGATGAGTGCATAGTTGCAATAACCGGACAAACAGTTTCGCACGGAGCATGCTCACAGTGCTGACACATCATCGGTTGGTGAACAACAGAAACGTTGTCCATATTGTCCAGATGCTTAATCTCATTTTCTTCTGTTACACGCTCTTCTCCATCCTGGAAAGTGTAATAACGGTCAATTCTGATCCAATGCATTTCACGACGACGGCGAACCTCATCACGACCTACAACGGGAATATTATTTTCTGCATTACAAGCAACTATACATGCGCCGCAACCAGTACAGGCATTTAAGTCAATTGCCATTACCCAGTTATTTCCGGGTTGCTTGTATCTATCCCAAAGATCATAATCTTTAGCATGACCTTTACCGGTACCGGAATGTGGATCTTGTAAATAATTTTTTAAAGTAGTTTCACGAATAATGTTACGACCTTCAATAGTGTGGTGAGTTTGTGTTTGAGCAAGCTCATATCTTCCACCAGCCTTACTTATTGTAGCAGCAGCATTGGTCTGGAAAGTTCCGTTTGCAAAAGTCATGAACGGATAAGCGTTCTGACCAACTTCAACGGCAGCTTTTCCGGCTTTAACACGTCCGTAACCAACGGCTACAGATACAGTTCCAACCGCCTGACCTGGTTGTAATAAAACAGGCAGTACAATACTGTATTTATCTGTCTTAATTTCAACCATATCACCTTCGCCAATACCTAATTTCTCTGCGTATTTTGGAGCGATGGCAGCATAGTTGTCCCAGGTTACTTTAGAAACGGGATCTGGTAATTCTTGCAACCACGGGTTGTTTGCCGATTTTCCATCGCCAATTGCAACATTTTCATATAAATGAAGTTCAACTGCATCATCTCCGCCTTTTGCCAATGCATTGCTTGCATTTACAATTGCTTGTGTTGCAGTTCCTAAATCCTGATTAAAGGAAGAAGAAGCAACAGCAGCGGATCCGGCTACAGAAACAGAACCTTTTTGCAATAAATCATGCCAGGTAGAACCCGAACTTGAAAGAACTGATTTAGACCAGTTGTTTTGAACATACTGGTAATAATCTTTAACTGCATTATTAGACCAGATTAATAAACCTTCTTCGGCATAACGTGTGTTATTAACCGGATTTATTGTTGGCTGAATAATCGTATAATATCCTTGTACAGGATTAGAATCTCCCCACGACTCAAGGTAATGGTGCGTTGGCGCAATAATCTGGCACAATGAAGATGTTTCATCCTCGCGATCAGCAAAAGAAACACGAAGTGGAACTTTTGCTAACGAATCAGAAAATTGTTTTGTATTCACATAATCGTAAGCCGGGTTACTGTTATCCATAAAGAAAACAGCACCAACCTCGCCACGATTCATTTCATTGATAAACTCAACAAATTCAGCGTCGTTACCTTTGTATTGGTAAGAAGCATTGTTCAAATTGATGGTAGTTCCGTAGCTTCCAATTAAAGAATTTATGGCATTTACCAAAATCTGAGTAGAAACATCATTTGACCCGCAAACTACAACCGCTCTGCCCTTCGCATTGCTTAACTCCTTCGCGGCAAGCATAACTGCTTTTTCCGCATTTGGATTGTTTGCCAATTTTTTAGCTCCCGCGATGCTTCCGCCTAAAGCGCTGTATAAATTCATCAAGGCAATTCCCTGCTCTGAAGGTTTAAGTGGAATACGTGCATCAGCGTTTGTACCTGTCATACTCATTCCGGTTTCAAACTGGATATGACGGGACATTTTCTTGTTTTGTAAAGCAGCGTTATTACGGTTTGATGCGTACTGACGGTTAAACTCGATAGGAGAAATCCATGTTCCAAGAAAATCTGCACCGAAACTTACTATAAGGTCTGCTTTATCAAAATTATAACTCGGTAAAACCGCTTTTCCAAAGCTACTTTCGTTTGCTTTAAGAATACCGCTGTAAGAAACCGAATCTCTTTGAATGTGTTTTGTGTTTGGATATTGTGCAACAAAATCTGCAATTACTGCATTTGTTGAAGGGCTCATGATAGTAGAAGAAACAATTCTGATCTTTTTTCCACTTGCCTGAACCTTGTTTAACTCTCCTTTAACAAACTGATCTAATTTTTCCCAGGTGGTGCCTGCACCATTATAAACCGGGCCTTTTAACTTAGAAACATCGTACAAATCAAGAACAGAAGCCTGACCACGAGCATTTAAGCGACCTTTGCTTAATAAACAATTCGGATTTCCTTCAATCTTAATCGGACGACCTTCACGTGTTTTTACCAACACGCTATGTCCGTTAAAAGTAGATGAGTAGTAATTTGGTATTCCCGGAACAACATCTTCCGGTTTAACCAGATAAGGAATAGATTTAGTTACCGGCGCCTTATTACAAGCTGCAAGAGTTACGGCACCTAAACCAAAACCCAGAGCTTTTAAAAAGTCGCGGCGTGGAGTTACGGTACTTAAACCAGCTTCATTTA
>JBDTLL010000087.1:0-8655 GCA_039934815.1 Daejeonella sp.
GTTGCCGATGCTGCTGATGTGGATGACGCTTATGACAACGTTTTTCATCTTAAAGTAGATGCTTTACCTCAAAATGGAGAAAGTGCTTATTTAGAATACGAATTATACGGATACGATCAGGCAGCTTCGATCTCCAGAAGTTTAAACAATCAACCCAGTATCGGGGGACAATTTTTATCCCAAAATAAAAACTGGACCAAACAGTCGGAACTGCTTTCTGAAAAATCATTACGTGCCGGAGATAACGTTTTGTTGTTTACCGCTCCTGAAGGCATTGCAAATTCTTATAAAATCAAAAACGTCCGTATTGTTTATAAATCTGCCCTTGCTTCAACCATCTTTACGTTATTAAAATCAGAAAACAAACTGTATATCAAAGGAACTAATTTTCCTTCTCAAATAAAAAAAATGAGCATTGGCGGAATCGCTGTTGATGTCAGCCAGCCTGAATTTGAATTAGTTTTAGATGCTGCAGACACCGGAAATTCTATTGTTGTAACGAAAGAAACAATAACGGGAATTATCACTAATGAAAAATTAGACTTGAAGCATTTTTCAAAAGTAGACAGCTTTAGACCTTTAGAAAATGCAAAAGAGCGCATCTTCAAAACCATTCATTTTGAAAGTGAAAACAAATTAGCTTACAAAGAATTCTCTGCTGTTTTTCCTATTGGAGCTTTAAAAAACAATGTTTCTGTTTCTGTTAGCGGACTGAGAAAAATAGACATTGCACCGTTAAATTCGGCAATGGTAAATGTTACCGGAACCAATGCAGGTTTCCGATTATTACCGCACGGAACTATTTTTGAGAAAGCCGTAACCTTGTCTTTACCTTACGACAAAAAAGCAATCCCGGAAGGCTATACCGAGAAAGACATCAATGTATTTTATTTTGATGAAAACAAACGTCTGTGGCAGGAAGTTACCAAAGATTCATTGGACATTAAACAAGGAATCATTAAAGCGAAAACCACTCATTTTACTGATTTCATAGCCGGAATTATCAAAATGCCGGAATCCCCTGAAACCTCAGGATATACGCCAACCAGTATTAAAGATCTAAAAGCCGCAAGTCCACTTGTGGGAATTCAGTCGATAGCTCCGCCTTCAGCAAATGGAAGAGGAACGGCAAGCACCGGATTTTCTATTGCCATACCAAACGGAAGAGGTGGCATGCAGCCCTCGTTTAATCTGCAATATGACAGTGACGGCGGACACAGCTGGGCCGGTATGGGCTGGGATGTTTCGGCTCCTTCTGTAAATATTGAAACCCGCTGGGGAGCACCAAGATATGACGCACAGAATGAAACCGAAAGTTATGCTATAGCCGGAGAAGCCCTGATACCAAATTCGCACAGAGCAGCTTGGGTAGGCAGAACTGCCGATAAACAATTTTATCCAAGGCGCGAAGGTGCTTTTCAGCAGATTATCCGTAAAGGATCTTCGCCTAAAAATTATTACTGGGTCGTAAAAGACAAAAGTGGTGTGGCCAGTTACTACGGAGGCACAACAGCAGGACTTTCTACAGATGGAATTTTGCAGGATGCGTCCGGAAATATCGGGCATTGGGCGCTTTGTCTTCAAATCGATTTAAAAGGAAATAAAGTTGAATATGAGTACGATAAAAAAGACGGGGAATTGTACCTTAAAAAAGTATATTACACCGGTTTTGGCTCAGAGAAAGGAAATTACAGTGTTACTTTTATAAAAAACGGAGACTTGGGAGAAGCCAACAGGCCTGATGTACAGGTTTCTGCCCGATTGGGTTTCAAACAACTCAATAATCAATTACTGCGAAAAATTGAGGTACGCTACAAAAGCGATATGGTGCGCAGTTATGAGTTGAATTATATCCTTGGAGCTTTCAAGAAAACATTGCTTAAATCGATTTCTGAGTATGATTCGGAGTCAAAATTGTTCTATACCAATACGTTAGATTATTTTGATGATATACGTGACAAGTCTGGAAAATATATTCCGTTTGGACCAGAGCAGGCTTGGAATGTGCCTAATGATAATTTAAAAAACAGTTCAATTCCATCTTTCAGTGATGTATTATTTTCAGGTAAACATTCCTTAGTAAGCAGTACCGAAGGATCAACGACAGGTATCAGCTACAGACTTGGAATCGGTTTAGCGACTAATGCCGGAAGTTTAAAAGGTTTTACTGTTGGAGGTCACGGGGGAAATAGTTGGGGAACTTCAGATACAGCAGCAATATTAGAGGATTTGGATGGTGACGGATTACCTGATAAAGTATTCAAAAATAAAGATGGTGTCTATTACCGAAAAAATTTAGCAGGCTCAGGGCAGTTGGCTTTTGGAGAATTGCAGGAGATTAATATTAGTGATGTTGGATTTTCTAAATCGACTTCATTCAATTGGGGTGTCGATTTAAATTTAAAATTTGGAAATATCGGTTACGACCAGCAGCGTTCGACCAATAAAACCAAGGCTTATTTCATGGATTTTAATGGAGACGGACTAATAGATTTTGTTCGTAACGGGCAGGTTTATTATAATCGTTTAGAAAACGGAATTCCGACTTTTAAAACCAGCAGTACCGGAACTCCGTCACCTGTTTTTGGAGGTGGAAACGTGACAATTCCCGGTGTGAGTACAATTCCGATCGAGGAAATAGAAAAACAAAATCCGCTGCATGATGTAGTGCGTATGTGGGAAGCTCCTGTAAAAGGAATTATTTCAATTTCGCATCAATATCAATTAGTGCAGGAATCAACACCGGAAAGAATAAAAGCCCGTGCAGAATACGTTAATAATGCTGGTGACGACAAAGCAGACGGTGTTCGTTTATATTTTCAAAAAGGAAATCAATTGCTTTGGAACGAAGCGATTGGTACAACAGATTATAATATTAAAACCAAACAAAATACTGCAGTTTCTGTCGAAAAAGGAGAGCGTTTGTATTTTAGGGTAAGTGCTGTACGAGACGGAAATTTTGATGCGGTTATTTGGGACCCGATTATTACTTATTCGACGGTTAAACAATTCGACAGGGATATAAATGGAAATTTAGTTAATAGCGATTTTGCAGTTCCTGCAACGCTAAAAGATGCCAATTTATATTCACTGACAACATATAAGGCGAGTTCTGATTTTTTCAGCAGTTCTATGGCAGGAAAAGCGATTCCGGTAGCTGGAAATGTTTTGTTTAAAGGAATATTAAATAAACCCGTTACGTCAGATCATATTAAATTGATTATAACCAAAAACTATTTGGATCAAACCAACCCGCCGGTAATTTTATTCGAAAAGACCTTTTTAGCGAATGAAGTTGCTTCCTTTGATTTAGCATCTATAAATCTGCCTGCCTTCGAAGCCCAAACACAGGTAACCATGACATTAGAGACACAAACCAATATCAATTGGCAAAGCATTTCTTTTGCACCAACGGTTACAGTACCAGTAATTTCCGGTGGAGTTGCGGAGGAAGTTGCTATGGAAGTTTCTCATTTGCTGTATAACAAAAGAGAAGGAAATTACAACATCCCGGGCGTTACTTCAACGGTTAACGGAAAAGTTAAACTAAATATATTACCACAGGATTTAGTTCTGGCATCTGCTTTTCCTCCCGCAACGGTTAATAATTATAATGGAGAAGTAATTATTTCGGCCAAACAAAATAATGTGCTGTTAGCGCGTAAACGCTACCAGCTCACTACGGGAACATTGACAGAAGTAATCAATACTTTTGATAATGCAGTGGTTTACTCTGATGCGGTGGCAGGAATTCCCATTCAGTTAGAAACCACAGTTTCAAATCCCCTTTCTGTAAATATTCTTAGAAATTATCCAAAAATAAATGCCCTTAATCTTCAGGTTCAGGTTATTGATTTAAAAGATATAGCAAATCTGACAGATGATGTGGTGTGGAATGCTGCTACAAACGATTTTGCGATATACAGCCTTTTAAATCCTGATGAACGAACACTAGGTCTATATCAACGCAATTGGGGAGGATTTGTTATAAACGGAAATCTTGCTACAAATACAATAGACCAGAATAAACTAAAACAATCAGATGCTTATAATACAGAGCCTGATTTAAATAATACAGATCCTGAAAATTATGATGGAAAAGGATACGAAATTGCCGATAGCTATTTTGTTTCTTTAAATCCTTCGTATGCAAAAACGAAATTGGAAGGACTGGAAGAGTCTATATTTATAAAAGGACCAATCATTGGAACTTCAAGATTAGGAGAAGATGATATTTCAGATTATACGGACTTTTCTTTGCCAACTTTGGCGGGCGGAAGCACCTCGGCGCTTGATATGATCAGCGAAAGCAAAAGTAAAAGTATCTCAGCAGGGGTTTCTGTAGGTCCGGGTAATTTAGGTTACAGTAAATCTATTGATGGCGATTCGTATGTAACCCAGACCATGAGCGACTTTAACGGTGACCGATTCCCGGATTATATACGGGGAGAAAATGTACAGTTGACAATACCTGTTGGAGCTGTTTCTGATGAAGTAATTAATTTAGGAGATAATTTTAGTCATTCTAAAACAAGTTCTGAAGGACCTAATTTTGGTGGAAGTTATAGCCATGGTGCACCATCCAACTCATTGAGTGTAACCATTGGGAAAGCAAGTGTTAAAAAAGATTCAGCAGAAGGCACAGCCTCAAAAGAAGCTGAAAAAGGAGGAAACAGTATTTCTGTAAGTGCTTCGCAGGGAAAAGGTGAAGACCGCTCGACAATGGTGCACAGTGATATTAATGGCGACGGATTACCGGATAAAATATCAGATTCTGGAGATGTATTTTTAAATACAGGATATGGTTTTTTGCCAGTCGAAAATTGGAATTTTAACAGTTTAAATAAAGGTAATTCAACCGATTGGAGTGCAGGTTTAGGTTTTAGCATCAAACAAGGCTCTATTTCCGGAGGAGCAAATTATGCCCGATCTCAATCAGATAGTGAAGAATCTTTTATGGATATTAACGGAGACGGACTCGCTGATAAAATTAAATATGCGGGAAACACCATGTTGGTTTCCTTAAACTTGGGAAATTCTTTTGATGCACCGATTATCTATCCACGATTTGCAGAAATGAACCAAAATAAAGGAGTAAGCTATGGAATGAATGCAAATTTTTCATTTGATATTATCGTTTGGCTGCTTCGTATTACGCCAACTGTTGGAGGAAGTAAGGGATGGAGTACAAACCGTTCTGAAGGTACTTTTACGGATATTGATGGTGATGGAAATTTGGATTATGTCATTTCTAAAGATGATGGTCACTTAACTGCACAATTATCAAATATCAAAAGAACGAACAAACTAAAAAGTGTTACAAACGGTGCTGGAAATAGTTATGTTGTAGATTATGAATTGTTAAAACCAACTTATGAAAATCCTTCATCTAAATGGGTTTTGCAGTCAGTCGATTTATTTGATGGACATGCTGGTGATGGGATTGATCATTATATGGCAAAATTTAAATATGAAGATGGATATCATGATCGCCGTGAAAGGGATTTTTATGGCTTTGGAAAAGTTATTCAGGAGCAGATTGATGCCAGTGATAACTCCGTTTTTTCAACTACAGTAAAAGAATTTTATAATCGGGATTATTTCCGCTCAAATCTTTTAAAGCGAAGTTATGTTTTAGATAAAAACAATAAAATACGTCAAGAGTCTGAAAATGAATACAGTTTTGTTGATGCAAATACACAAGCAAGTGTTCCTGTATCAGATCTGGATCTACCTTCTTGCGATGCAAAGCGTATTTTTGTGGGATTGATTCATGTCAATCAAAAAATGTATGAAGGTGGAAGCGATTATTTGGAAACAAACATTTTTAATACTTATGATGCTAAAGGGAACATCATACAATATGAAGATTTAGGAAATGGTTCTGCTGCTGATAAAGTTACTGCAAAAATTAGTTATTACGAAAGCAATACACCTTATTACGGCGGAATTTCAAAACAATTAGAAGTGTTTACTGTTGAAGGTATACGTCGTAAAAGATCTACAGAAATCAATACTGCAACCGGAGATGTAATTCAGATAAAAAATTATATTGCGGCAGATAAAATAGCCATTACAGATATTGCTTTTGATACTTATGGGAATTTGCAAAAGCTTACGGGGGCCAGTAATTACAAGGCGCAGCGTATGACTTTAGATTATGTTTATGATGCAGATAATCATCAATATTTGACAGATATAAAAGATGCATTTGGTTATCAAAACAAATTAGAATATGATTATCGATTTGGTACAGTATTAAAAACTACAGATCGTAACGATCAAAGTACGTTATACCAGCTTGATTCTAAAGGTAGACCTCTAACTATAAAAGGACCTTATGAAATTGCGTCAGGTAAGCCATACACTATTGCTTACGAATATTTTCCTGAAGCAAAAGTACCTTATGCAAAAACAAGAAATTACGATCCGGAACTAGATAAAGATATTGAAACGTATACTTATAGTGATGGACTAGGAAGAACATTACAAGTTAAAAAAACGGCCAGTTTGTTTACACAGGCAGGAAGTCCAGATAAGGAAGCTTTAATCGTTTCTGGAAAAATTATTTATGATGGTTTGGGGAGACCAATAACAAGCTATTATCCAACAACAACTACTACAGTCGATAATAATTTTAGTTTAGCATTATCAAATGTTGCACCAACCAAAACTGAGTATGATGCGGTGGGCCGTGCCGTGAAAGTGACTCTGCCAGACGGAAGCACAAATGCAACCATTTTTGCATTAGACAATTTTGATAGTTTACCTGTGCTGCGAACCACACAAACAGATGCATTAAATAATACAAGCCAAACTTACACAGATGCTGCAGGGCAGTATGTAGCAAGTATGCAAAATGATTTAATTACGAAGTTTAATATAAATTCTATTGGTGAAATAGTAGAGGTTACAGATCCAATGAATCATGTTACAAAAAGTGCTTATGATTGGTTAGGAAGACGTATTGAATATACAAATCCTGATTTTGGGACAACATTATTAAAATATGATTTAGCGAACAATTTGATTTCGCGTATAACTCAGGATATAAAAAATACAGTTCCAAATGATGGAGCCATAAAATATGAATATAATTATAATCGATTAGAAAGTGTAAAGTATCCGAAAAATCCACAAAATAATATACAGTACAATTATGGAAAATCTGATGGAACTGCTTCGCGTAGAGGAAGATTATGGTTTGTGCAGGATGCAAGTGGCGGGCAGGAATTTTTCTATGGTAAATTAGGTGAAGTAGAAAAAGAAATCCGCACACTGCGCATTACTCCAACAGATATACAGACTTATATCTCGCAATATGAATATGATACATGGAACCGAATCCAGAAAATGACCTATCCTGACGGAGAAGTAGTAGAATATACTTATAACCGCGCAGGAAGTCTGCAGAGCATGCAGGGGAAAAAAGAAAGCCATACCTACGATTACATCAAACAGCTAAGTTATGATGAATTTGAGCAGCGTAAATATCTGAAATATGGCAATGGTACCGAAACCAATTATAGATATGACCCTGTCATGCGAAGATTGCAGCAATTGCAGGTAAAAAATGGTTCAAGACAAATAATGGATAATTCTTATAGTTTTGATTTGGTTGGAAACGTTTTAGGTATAAAAAATTCGGCTCCGGTTATAAATAACAATTTAGGAGGAACATCAAACCATGAGTATCAATATGATGATTTTTACAGATTAAAATCGGCAAAGGCAACCTATCAGGGCGAATTTACGAAGGCGGGTTATGAGCTGAATATGAGCTATAATAAAATGCATAATATCACGAGCAAAAATCTGATACATACAGTTAACAATGAGCAAAAAGGATATGTTTTAGATTATAATTACGATAATGAATTACATCCTAATGCACCAAATAAAATTGTAGAAGCAGGAAAAGCTGAACCGAGGCAATACACGTATGATGGCAACGGAAACCCAACTTTTTATTCTGAAACCCAAAGTTTTAGAAAAATGACTTGGGATGAGGAAAATCATTTGATGGGAATTAATGATAATGGAAGAATTCATCAATATACGTATGATGGAGGAGGTGAAAGGGTAATTAAAAGCTCAGGAGATTCTCAAAATGTGGCTATTAATGGAGAAACAGCTGCAACGATTGTGCATGCCGATGATTATACAGGTTATGTTAGTCCATATTTTGTAATAAGTAAAGGTAAGTTTACGAAACATTATTTTGAAGGAACCGGGCGTATAGTAAGTAAATTAGGTAATGGAACTTTTGCACAGCCATTAAAAATAACGGCTGGAGGTATAAACTATACTAAACTTACTGCCGAACAGCAGAAAGCTTTAGATAATTATGTAAAAAGTTTAGGATTACCGCCAGGACCGCCAACGCAGCAGGGGATTTATGCAACACCTGAGTTTACGGGTGACCCCTACCCAAGTCAGGTACTTAAACCCGTAGAAGAAAATCAGGAACCGCCGGAAGGCTGGCCCAGAAATCCTGTTTTTAATGCACCGGGAGATGTTCCCGGACCACCGGTACAATTTGGCCCACCTATAGAAACTGCAACAGTAAAAGCCGGAGAAGGTTTTACGGGAACAGGAATGCCTGAGAATGATATTTTTTATTTTCATCCTGATCATTTAGGAAGTACTTCGTAT
>JBDTLL010000088.1:0-8592 GCA_039934815.1 Daejeonella sp.
AAAAAGTCGGATGAAGGCGCCGATCTGGGCGATGAATTAGCAGATGTTTTATTTGTGTTGATCTGTTTGGCAAATCAAACGGGAATTAACCTGACAGACGCTCTGGCTAAAAACTTGGAGAAGAAAAATATCCGCGATAGCGAAAGGCATAAGAATAATGAGAAACTGAAGTAGATGAAAAGAAAAAAGGAGTAAAGAACAAAGAGCCATAGTATTAAGCTGCAATCCTTGCTCTTTATTCCTTTATCGTTATTCCTTAGGTCATTTTAACCAGTCTGTCGCCTTCTAAAACCGGAATAGCAGTGGTAATATCAACATTTAAGCAAAACTCGATATCCTCTTCAATCTTCAGTTTTTTCAAACGCTCACTATGCGACGTCTTTTTCAGGAAACCGTTCAAATCGTTTCTTCCTAAAATATAAAGATCATCGGCAGCAATTCCGGAATCGTCGAGCTTAAATCCATGATCTTTTAGCTGATTTACAACCGCACCTGCAAAAAGAGTATCTTCCAGGTTGAACTTATTTTTCCATCCTGCGCAAAGCAAAAACACATCTGCGGTTTGTGTTTTAAGCCAGTTGCATAAAGACGTTAAATTTAAAAATGAACCGATCACAATGGTATGCGAATCTCGCGATTCGTTGATGGCGTGTGTGCCGTTGGTAGTTGTAAGTACAATGGTTTTGCCGCCTACTTTTTCTGATGTATATGCAAAAGGCGAATTTCCGAAATCAAATCCTTCAACCACTTCACCATTTCGCTCAGCTGCCAGTAAAAAATCAGATTCCCGGTACGATTCACAACTTTCTACCGTGGCAACGGGAATAATTGCTTCGGCTCCGTTTTCAATACCGTAGCAAATAGATGATGTTGCTCTGAAGACATCAATTACCACAACGATACTTTCGCGGATATCATAAAGGTGTAGTAGTGCCGGTGTTAGACAAACCTCCAGATTACGTTTATGCATAAATTATGATTTGTAGACTGAGTTAGACGATTACTTTGTTAGCTTTTAGATTACTTGAATGGAAATTTAACAACTTTAGCTTTAACTCGATTATCACGAATCTTAATAAAAATCTCAGTTCCTTCTTTTGCAAATTCGTTTTGCACATAACCTAAACCAATTGCTTTTTGCAATGAAGGCGATTGCGTTCCGGAAGTTACTCTTCCAATTACTGCACCTTCAGCGTCAACAATTTCATAATCATGACGTGGAATTCCGCGGTCTACCATTTCAAAACCAACCAGTTTACGAGACACGCCTGCCTGTTTTTGAGCGGCAAGATCTTCTGAGTTTACAAAATCCTTTGTAAACTTTGTGATCCAGCCGAGGCCTGCTTCTAAAGGTGAAGTTGTATCATCAATATCATTCCCGTAAAGGCAAAAACCCATTTCCAAACGCAAGGTATCGCGGGCAGCTAAACCAATTGGCTTGATACCGAAAGATTCTCCAGCCTGGAAAATCTTCTTCCAGATTTCTTCGGCGTGCTCATTATCAAAATACAACTCAAATCCACCTGCTCCGGTGTAACCTGTTGCAGAGATCAGAACATTATCTACGCCAGCAAAATTTCCTTTTTTAAAGGTGTAATATTCCATAGCAGAAAGATCAATATCTGTTAAGCTTTGTAAAGCTTCTGCAGCTTTCGGACCCTGAACAGCCAGTAAAGAAGTTCTGTCTGAAATGTCTTTCATCTCAACTCCAAATTCGTTGTATTTAGATATCCAATCCCAGTCTTTTTGAATGTTTGACGCATTCACAACCAGCATATACGTTTTATCATCTATGCGATAAACCAGCAAATCATCAACAATACCGCCGTTTTCATTCGGCAAACATGAATATTGAATTTTGCCATCGTATAATTTTGAAGCATCGTTCGAAGTTACTTTTTGAATGAGATCCAAAGCGCCTTCGCCTTTCAAAATAAATTCTCCCATATGGCTCACATCGAATACACCAACTGCATTACGAACCGTTTCATGTTCTGCGTTGATGCCGGTATATTGAACAGGCATATTAAATCCCGCAAAGGGAACCATTTTTGCCCCTAAAGCGATATGGAGATTATTTAAGGCTACATTCTTCATGTTGTACGGATACTATTTTGATTTGCGCCAAAAGTAAATAAAAAAGCGGAATAGATCAGGACTCTAACAATTTGCCATAAAAGTCTAAAATTTTCCGGCTTCCGGAGTCTATGTGATAATAACTCTCGACAAAGTTGCGGGCGTTTTCGCCAATCATATTCAGGAAAGCACGGTCTGTGCTGCATTGCAAAATATAACGGTAAAAATCATCGGCAGTATCAGCAATTAAAATATTACTTCCGTGTTCAAACTTTAATCCTTCAGCTCCAATGGATGTTGAAATAACACATTTTTTCATCATCATGGCTTCAATAATCTTCACCCGCATTCCGCTTCCGGAAATTGAAGGTACCACCATAATTGATTTGGAGTTCATAAACTCTTTGGCGTTTTCCAAATCCGGAATTATTTGGACTGTGTTTGACTGGAGTTCCATAAATTCCTCAGGAATGAGCTTACCGGCCACAAAAAACTTTAAGCCTACACCTAATTCCTGCAAATCGCTCCACACGTTTTCTAAAAACCATTCTACGCCTTCCTGATTTGGCAGCCAGTCTAAAGAACCTAAATGAAAAACAGTAAGCGCTTCTGTTTTATTCGTGTCCGGTTGATAATCTTCGGGATCTATCAGAATAGAAAAATTCTGCATGGGCATGGTGCAGCCGCTGTATTTCAATTCCCGCATGTCCGAGTTGCAAATCGTAACCACGCCATCAAACTTGTTTAAATGACTCAACTCATATTTTCGCAAAGCGGAAGCAATTTTGCTGAGATAAAACTTCCTTATCGGCGATCTTTCTGAAGAAGAAAGTCGCTCCCAAATCTGATATTCGATATTGTGCGCTCTGTAAACAACCTTTGCTTTAGAAAACTGACGAATTACAGTTAAGTAGGGAACTACAAATAAACCTTCTAACTGTATCAGGTCGAAATCATTTTCTGAAAGTAAATTACGCAGTTGAATTGCTGCATCAGCTTTAAAATAGCGGTCTACAAGGTGTGCACGATTTAAAAATAGATTTTTGATTGTGCCATAAACCGAAAGATCTGCGTTTATGAACGAGGTAACCATCTTAATTTTATTAAGTACCGGATCATCTATATATGCCGTTTCAACAAAATGTCTGTTCGGATTTAAAGAGAATACCGTAACCTGGCAGCCTGCTTTCAACATTCCCTTAAGGGTATTACGCACCACAATAGGATAACCGCCGTTTGCCGGAAATGGAACCCTGTTGGTGATATATAAAATCTTCATGCAGCCTGCCTGTTTATGGGTTCAAATTAACAAGCTTAAAACTGGTATCAAAATTTATATAAACAGTTCCAGCTGCGGATCTGTAATTCGGAAGGTTTTGCGGTGATATGGAGAAAGTCCGTGGGTCAAAACCGCTTCCCTGTGTTTCGCGGTAGCATAACCTTTGTTTCTGGACCATTCATATTCCGGGTGTTCTAAAGAAATTTTACACATATAATCGTCCCGGTAGGTTTTTGCTAAAATAGAAGCTGCCGCGATGGAATAATACTTCGAATCGCCTTTTATAACGCAGGCATGCGGAATATCGCGATAAGCATGAAAACGATTGCCATCGATAATTATAAAAGCCGGGTTCAGATTCAGCTGATCTAAAGCTTTGTGCATGGCCAGAAATGAGGCGTTTAATATATTTATGCGATCTATTTCTTCATGATCTACTTCGGCCACAGCAAAGGCAAGCGCCTCTTTTTGGATCATATCTCTTAACAGAAACCGATCTTTTTCTGAAAGCAGCTTAGAATCTGTTAATATAGAATGGGAAAAGTTTTTCGGCAAAATAACAGAAGCGGCAAAAACAGGACCTGCCAGGCAACCTCTTCCGGCTTCGTCACAGCCGGCTTCAATTAATTCTTCCTGAAAAAAAGATAAAAGCATTGAGATTTTGGAGTTATTATACGAATAAAATCAGGTTATCCGGATAGATAAAATGGTAATATCGTCTGAATTCATATTTGCTTTATGCAGTGTTTTGATGTTTTGAAGCATCTTTTTATTTAAATCATCAACAGGCAAATTTTTACAATTATTTAAATGTTCTACCAGTTCTTCGTTTGAGATATAAACGTCTTCATCATCACTTTCGACTAATCCGTCTGTATAATTAAAAATCAACGATTTTGATTCTAATTTTTCCTTTCCTTTGCGGATAAAAGGAAGCTGATCAAAAGCACCAATCATGGTAGTTCCTTCGCGTAAAAATTTAACATCGCCTCCGCACATTAAAATTGGTGGATTATGTCCCGCATTTACATATTCCATTTCCTGATCTTTTACGTTGTAACGGGCAATAAATAATGTTATAAAACGCTCGCCTTTTGTATTTGATACAACAATATCATTTAATCTTTCCACAATTTTAGCCAGATCATGCTCAACAGTTGCCCATGCACGCAAGCTTGCCTGCAAGTTGGCCATTAACAAAGCTGCCGAAACTCCCTTTCCGGATACATCGGCAATACACCACATATATTCGTTATCATTCAGCTTTATAAAATCAAAATAATCTCCTCCAATATTTTGGTTGGGAAGATAAGTTGAGCCTACCTCTATGGAACCTGTTTTGGGTAATTTCTGCGGAACAAGCATATTTTGCACTTCGCTTGCCAGGCCAATATCACGCTGTAATAACTCTCGTTCTACGCGTTCTTTAAATAATTTTTTATTCTCAAGAGCAACCACAATTACGTTGACCATGGTTTGTATAAAACTCAAATCGTTACCAATGAGTTCCGGGGTAGTGTTTAAATCGCCGATTAATACAAATGCCTGAGAATCTTCTTTTTGAAAAACGGGGACAAAATATTCGTAGCTGTTTATCAGATCATGAGGAAAATCAACAAGCTGGGTAATTGTAGAATTTTCCTGAAGTATATGGCAGATCTGTTGTAAAACTTTCGGACTTTCTGCCGTGCCTCCATAACGAGTTGCACAATAGAAATGTCCCTCTTCTTTAATCAGCAATCTCATTTTACCGATTTTTAAATGCACGCTTAAAATAACCTGCAACATTTCAAAAAGCACAGACGAGGCGCTATTTTTATTAATTGCCTGAGTTACTTCCAGAAGTGAATTTAATTCGGCCTGCCGTTTTAACAGAAGCTGGATTAACTCTCTTTCGTCAGTTTCAACTGAAGTTTGAAGCTTTGACAATACAGTTGTAAATTAAAATGATCTCTAAAATAAAATAATACTTTGGATTACACATTACTCACCTGCGATTTTACATCAAAAGCATCCTGTAATCCTATAGCAACTAAATTAAAAGCATACACCATTAACATAATAGCAATTCCGGGTAATATAGCTAAATAAGCGGCATCTATAATAATATATCCGTAATGCTCTTTGATCATTCCTCCCCATGTTGGCATTGGCGGCTGCGCCCCAAAACCGAGGAAACTTAAACCGGCTTCCAGCAATATCGCGGAAGCAAAGTTTGATGAAGCGACAACCAGTATCGGCCCGGCAATGTTTGGTAATATATGTTTTACAATTGTTCGCCGGTCGCTAAAACCCAAAGCACGGGCGGCCTCAACATATTCAACTTGCTTTAAAGCCATTATTTGGCCGCGAACCAGACGGGCAACTTCTACCCACATAGATAATCCCACGGCGATAAAAACCTGCCAAAATCCTTTTCCCAAAGCAAATGAAATAGCAATAACCAGCAATAAGGCGGGCAATGACCAAAGCACATTCATTAACCAGCTGATAAAAACATCTACTTTTCCACCGTAAAAACCAGCTAAAGCGCCTAAAGTAATTCCGATAAAAAGAGAAATTATTACCGCCATAATTCCAACAGAAAGTGAAACGCGAATTCCCAGAATTAACCGGCTTAAAAGGTCGCGACCATAAATATCTGTACCCAACCAGAAGGTTTTTTTAACAATCCGTTTTTCAGAAATAAAATTTTGAATTTGTTGCTGATCGTTATTTAATCTCGCGGAAACATCGGCAGAAACTATTTGATTAAACGGAATAGCCCGTTCTTCCGCTTTTTCTTCATCACCAATATATTCTCTTATCAGGATGGAATTTCCGGAAAATCGATAAGAGCTGACCGGAATTTCGCGGTAAGAAGTCGGCTGACCGTAGATCATTCTTTCAAAAAAATTACGCTGTTCTACCCGCTGACTATTTTCGACATTCAGAATGGTGAAAGTTGAGCCCGGTTTCTTGGTGCTGATCTGCAACAGCATATCATTGGCCATCGGGGTTTGATCCGGCATGATGAGATAACCTAAAATTCCCATCACAACCATAATTGCAATAACTACAATACCTCCTAAAGCCGGTTTATTTTTTTTGAACCTGTTCCAAGTACGTTTAGACGGCGAGTTATTCATGTAGTATCAGGATGTTCGGCTTAATAATTATCTAACGTTGCGACCTTTCCAGTTGTATTTACCTGAGTTTCCCGCAATGCCAATGTATACAAAATAAAATATGTGCAAAATAGTTAAAATCGGTTGGTACCACATTAATGATTTTCGATTGGCAAATATGGTCATAGGAATTAAAAAAGTAATCTCAACTAAAAATTTGCTAACCAAACTTATTAATGCAATGGTCCAGAAATGCGGATCAAAAAAACCCAATAGTCCATTTAACAAAATAAGCACATTAAAAAGCCATATCGAAACGCCCAAAACAACCACGCTTTTGTTTTTATACTTCGTGCTTTTTGAAGCCCAGCGTTTACGCTGTTGTATAAATTCCGAAAGTGTTTCTTTGGCATGTGTGTAAACAATTGCTTTACGCGATTTGCAGAAACCTATCCCGTTAGGGTAAGCCGCAGCAACTTTATGCAAAAACAATTCATCGTCTCCACTTGCCAGATCATCTATTCCCTGAAATCCTTTTAGTTCAAAAAAAACGTCTTTTCTGTAGGCCAGATTGGCTCCGTTGCAGGTAGAGGGCATTTTATTACCAATTGTAGAAGCGCCCAAACCAATTAAATATAAAAATTCCAGCGTCTGCATCTCCTCAAAAACAGACTTTTCTTCAAAATACGCAACCGGAGAAGAAATCAGTTTGAAATTATTCTCTTCATAATAATTAACCACATCCGACAACCATTCCGGGCCCATGCGGCAATCTGCATCAGTGGTAACAATCAGCTCGCCGCCTGAAAGATTTATCGCTTCGCTAATTGCTTTTTTCTTATAGGAATTTAGTGCCTGATCTTCATTCAGCTTGATTAGTTTAACTCCTTTATCTGCGTAGGACAAAATTATTTCAGCTGTACAATCTGTTGAATGATCGTCGACAATAATCAGTTCGATAAGGTCTTTGGGATAGTTTTGAGCAAGAATATCGCAAATGGTTTTATCCAGTTTGTCTTCTTCGTTTCTTGCAGCAATTAAAATGCTAACCCGGGTTTTGGGTGTAGCTGTAGTTTTATTAAACCAGGGCAAATTGATCCAGCCGTTACGGAAGTACAGCACCACACTTACATAACATAATGTTAGTAAAATACTGAGAACACTAAGAGCGGTTGTTAGCAAAGAAGTTGAGTTTTAAAACGAATACGGAGCCTAAAATAGCAGGAATAATTAAATTAACCAGCCAGATAAATGCTGTGGAAGCCATAATTGCCACTTCCTGATGGGTGATGAAGCTGAAAAAATAAGTTGCCGTCATGCTTCTAACGCCAACATCCAGCAAATCTAATGAGGGCAAAGCAGACTGGATAAAGAATAAAATAAATATCATCATCAGCATTTCAAAAAGCTGAATTTCAGGAATTAATAAATGTATAATGAGAAAATATTGCGTGCTGAAAACAGCAAACCGGGCAACACTATAGAAAAATACTTTGCTGAGTTCCTGCTTTTTGTAACGACCTAAAATACTGAAAAACTTTTCGTACGGTTTTAGAAAGCTTATCCGCGAAAGCAAACTATTGAGCCAGCGAATGTTAAAATAAAATAATAAAAAAGAGCCGCAGAAAATTAATACCAGGAAGAATAGCGAATAATAAAGCAGAATATTTACCTCTACAAACCGACCGATAAACCATAAAAGCGCTAAAGCACCCAGCACATTTGTAACCACCATTTGCGCAAAAGAGCCAACTGCCATGGCTATTATTCCAATAATTCGCCTTCGCGGAGATAGAAAGAATACTCTGCCGCCATACTCGCCAATTCTGTTGGGTGTAAAAATAGCAAGAGTTAAGCCGCAAAAAACAGATTCTACTGCCTTCCATGTGCTTATTTTTTCGACTCGCTGAATAAGAAATTTCCATTTTAAACTTTCCAGAAACCAGTTTAAAAACATGAGCAAAAAAACAGAACCCAGAACAAATGAAACTTTTGATGGATCGAGCGCTCCTGTTAAATTTTTAAAGCGGGAGATATTTTGGTTATCAGAAAGCTTGTAATAGATGAAGCCGAAAGCAAGCAGCAAAATTGCGACTTTGAAAAATATACTGAAAAGTTTTTTTTGCTTCG
>JBDTLL010000089.1:0-8538 GCA_039934815.1 Daejeonella sp.
TAATCTGCGTGATTTCTTCCGGGCTAATTGGGTCAGAATGATGAAATAGTGCCATTAATTTTGCTGCGCCGATAGGGTAACTTTTCTTCCAGATAATACCGTTTGTGCTTGCCAATATAAATTCGACACTTCCTCCGCCAATATCCATAATCAGGCAGGTTTCAGCACCTAATTTTACAGCTTGTTTAACTCCTTCAAAAATTAATGCCGCTTCTTTATCACCAGTAACAGTTTCAATCTCAATCCCCGTTTCAGATTTTACATCAGCAACAAAATCTTTTCCATTAGCGGCAGTTCTTACCGCCGCGGTTGCTACAGCCTTAAAGTTTTTAATTTTATAAGAATCAATTACAGACTTGAATTTTTTCATGGCTGAAATTCCTCTCAGCATTGCCGCTTCAGTCAGCGTGCCTTTCGTAATTCCGCCTTCGCTAACTTAACCGCAATAGTTTCTTTGTAGATGATTTTATCAATAATACCATTTTCCCCCTCTGCAATTAAGAGATGGAAAGTGTTTGTACCAAGATCAATTACGGCTGCCTGCATGAGTTTTAATAGCAAAAGAGGGAATTAGTATAAACCCAATTCCCTCTTGTTGTTTTCAATATTTTGATTTTACTCTTTGTACATAAACCATTTAGCTATTTCTTTATAGCTTGTTTTTTTGCCGTACATCAAAATGCCAACTCTGTAAATACGTGCGGCAACCCAGGTTGTAAATATAAATCCGCCAATTAATAAAGACATCGATAATAATAACTGCCAAAGCGGAACGCCAAATGGAACGCGAATCATCATCGCAATGGGAGAGGTGAAGGGAATCATAGAAAGCCAGAAAGATAAATTGCTGTCCGGATTATTCACGATGAAATTCATCCCGATTATAAATGTAAAAATCAGCGGCAGCGTTATGGGAAGCATAAACTGCTGCGTTTCCGTTTCGTTATCTACGGCCGAACCAACAGCCGCAAACAAAGCGCTGTAGATCAAATATCCTCCCAAAAAATAAAACAAAAATGTACCGATTATGTACGGAAAATCAACGGTGTCTGCAGCTTCAGAAAAGTTTAAAAATGCCGACGTGCGGGCATCCGGTTGCTGTAAATTCTGATCCGGATTGTTTTTCATCTGCTCTATTTTAGCTTTACTCGAATCGGTTTTTAACATAATTGTTCCGGCCACAGTTGCTAAACCGGCAGAAAGAATTATCCACAACAGAAATTGGGTTAAGCCAACCATTCCAATTCCCAGGATTTTACCCAGCATCAGCTGAAATGGTTTAACAGAAGAAACGATAACTTCAATTATTCTGGTGGTTTTTTCTTCAATTACACCCCGCATAACCTGTGTTCCGTAAATAAACAGGGAAATATATATTAAAAAAGCCGCTACAAAACCAACCACGAAAGTTGCACCTACGCTGGCGTCTTTCTCACCGTCTTCGGTAATTTGTTTTGCCTGTATAATTACTTTGGCTTTCGCCTGATTGATTATAGATGTGTCAATTCCGGCTTCCAGTAATCGTTTGTTCTGAAGTACATTTTCCATCTGGTCCTGCACATCGCCAACAATATTTAACCCCGGTTTTTTTTCAGAAACAATTTCGATCTGATTTTTCGCTTCGTAATTTTTGGGAATATATAACAGAAAGTCGCCCTCTGATGCGATGAGCTCTTTTTTCGCATCACTATAAGAACCGTTGATGTATTTAAAATCTATATTTTTCTTATCCTGAAGTTTATTTACAAAAACTCCGGATTCATCCAGCACCCGGAACTCTTTAACTTTATCGTCGCCTTTAATGAAAATGAAAATCACAACGGCGTACATGGCAATAAAAAGAGTTGGAACCAGAAAAGTCATCAGCAAAAACGATTTCTTTTTAACCCGGCTAAAATATTCTCTTTGTATGATGAGTAATGTTTTATTCATAAAATTCTAATTAAGAGCAGTTACATTTTGGATGAAAATATCGTTGATACTAGGGATCACTTCGTTTACTTGCGTAATGCGAACTTTGGGAAGTAAGTATTGCAAAACGTCGTTAGTGTTTTTGTCGTCGGCAATTTTTACCGTTACCTGCTTTCCTTCTTCTAAAGTTTTTTCGTTTATAACCTGGAAAATTTCCGGATTACTTTCGATAACGCCATGATCAGAAAAGTAATCAATTCTGAAAGTATTATTTCGATACGAATTTTTAATGCTTTTTACTTTTCCATCTAAAATTTTGTGTGATTTATGGATCAGTGCAATATTGTCGCACAATTGTTCTACTGATTCCATCCGGTGAGTAGAGAAAATGATTGTTGCACCTTTTTGGTTGAGTTCCAAAATTTCTCTGGTAATAATTTCAGCGTTTACCGGATCAAATCCAGAGAATGGTTCGTCTAAGATAATAAGTTGCGGATCGTGAACGATGGTGGCCACAAACTGAACTTTTTGTTGCATTCCCTTACTCAAATCTTCTACTTTCTTTTTCCACCAGGATTGCATTTCCATTTTCTCGAACCAATATTTGATCTTCTTTGTGGCTTCAGATTTCGACATTCCTTTTAACTGCGCCAGATAAAGCATCTGATCGCCAATTTCCATTTTTTTATACAACCCACGTTCCTCGGGCAAATATCCAATTTGTGAAATATGTGAAGGGTTTAGTTTTTCGCCGTTAATGCGAATTTCTCCGGAATCAGGAGCAGTAATCTGGTTAATTATCCTGATTAGTGATGTTTTACCTGCGCCGTTAGGTCCTAATAGTCCGAAAATGGAACCTTGTTCAACTTCAATACTTACATCATCTAAAGCACGATGATTGGCGTATTGCTTCACAATATTTTTAATACTGAGCATAAATTAGATAGTTTGTTTTAATGTTGGATTTATTTTTAACGGATTAGTTACAGACTTTTCACCAAATGAAATTACATGCCTTGCATCATCTTAATATTTGATGACGGGCTTCGCCACTCCAATATGCGAATTATTTTTAAACTCATTCTAAGCCATCTGCCCGGATTTGCAATGCAAAAGCCCAGATCATGGATCTTTTTATCCCGCAAGGAAATAGCCTGCTGATAAGACGAGCCATTTTTGACGCTCAATTCTTTTGCAAATTTCCATGCGCCATCTCTGGCAGTTTGAATACTGAATTGCAGAAGCATTTCATCATAACTTTTTTTATGAAGATTTAAAATTGAAATAGCCGGTGAAATTTTGATCATGTCATTCTCCACCTGCGTGATCATGCTGTATAAAATTGAATTAATTGTATTAAAGTCCTCTCGTACCTCATCAATATTATTTCCATGCATCGTTTCCGCAGCAGCTATGCCCAGATCTAAATTTATATGCGCATTCATTCCCAATAATAAATGCTGCAAAATTATTGTTTGAGATTTTTCGGCGCTTTCAAACGCTATTTTCCAGGAAGCTGAAGTTGCTTTAGATGCTTGCCAATCATTGAACGCGGTAATAAATCTTTGCGCAAAAATCACATCTAGTTTTTCCATGCGCAGGCAATCGGTAAAACTCTTTTTTTGAATTTCATCCCGAACACGTTTTGTAACTTTTAAATAAAGCATGGCAAAATAACCAACGCAGCTCTCAGATTTTATGCAGCGATCAACGATAGTTTTCAGTTCAGAAATTATTTCGTCAATTGATTTGGAAACCATAACGGTTAAATAATTGAGGTTTTTATTTCACAATTTATACAGAAAGTTGAAATTCAATTAATTAGCTTAAAAATATAGTTTCTTTTTTGTAAATTAAAACTTATAAATCTGAATCCAAAAACAGTTGAGGCGTAAAATTTATACCCTGTCATTTAAAAATTATCGGGGAAATTCTATCAGGCAGATAATATTTATTAATAGAATATTGGCGTTTAATTAATTAATGTACGATGGCTTTTTTAGAAATAGTTGAAAAAGATGATGGCAGCAATCTGGACGTGCAGGTTGGTGACAGAATAAGTGTAGAACTTATTGAAAATCCGGTTAGCGGTTGTTTTTGGGAAGTTGGCAATGTAAATGTGAAGGATATGAAAATCATTGCCAACGAATACAAAACGCTTATTGAGGATTCGGGCAAAGGCATTAGAAAAATGATTTTTGAAGTGGTTAAAAAATCACGAGGGGATCTGGTATTGGAAAGCCGACAAAAATGGACGCGGGAGATATATAAAACGTTTAAATTTACGTATGCTTAGATCACTCAGGCAAAAAAAAAGCTCATTCGATAATAGAATGAGCTTAAATATTAAAGGTTAACCTTAATTTTATTCAAAATATTCACGCATTTTGTCAAAGAAACTCTTTTCATTTTTACCTGGTTGAGGTTTGAAATTAGGAGAATCTTTCAATTTGTCGAGCAGATCTCGCTCATCTTTAGATAATGCCTTCGGCGTCCAGATGTTCACATAAATCAATTGATCACCACGATGGTAAGAATTTACTTCAGGTACACCTTTAGCCTTTAGTCTTAAAATTTTACCGCCTTGCGTACCGGGTTCAATTTTAATTTTAGCCTTGCCGTCAATTGTTGGAACTTCAACACTCGATCCGATTGCTGCATCTATAAAACTGATGTGAAGATCATAAATAACATTATTGCCTTCGCGTTTAAGCGTATCGTGAGGTAATTCTTCAATCAGAATAATTAAATCTCCGGGAACGCCACCACGCGGAGCCGCATTTCCTTTACCGCTCATTGAAAGCTGCATGCCTTCGCTGACGCCGGCCGGAATATTTATTGTAATTGTTTCTTCGCCGCGGGTTAAACCGTCGCCATGGCAAACAGTACATTTCGCAGTAATTTCTGTTCCTTCTCCGTTACAGGTAGGGCAGGTGCTTGTAGTTTGCATCTGACCTAAAATTGTATTGGTAACTCTTCTTACCGCTCCGCTGCCGCCGCAAGTATGGCAAGTATGGAATGATGATTTGTCTTTTGCGCCTGTACCATCGCAATTAGAGCAAATTACCTGCTTGTTTACTTTAACTTTTTTCTCAGTTCCTTTTGCAATTTCTTCCAGCGTAAGCTTAACCTTTATTCTTAAATTGCTACCGCGAGAAGCTCTGCGCCCGCCACGGGATTGCTGCTGTCCGCCGCCAAAAAAACTATCGAAGGGACTACCGCCGCCGCCGCCAAAAATATCTCCAAACTGACTGAAGATATCATCCATATTCATGTTTCCGCCGCCATAGCCGCCTGAAGCACTACCTGCATTTGCAGCATGACCGTAACGGTCAAAACGTTGTTTTTTCTCAGCATTGCTTAAAACTTCATAAGCTTCTGCAGCTTCTTTAAAGTTTTCTTCTGCCTGGTTATCTCCCGGATTTTTATCCGGATGATATTTTATAGCCATTTTCCGATAAGCTTTTTTTATCTCATCAGCACTCGCATTTTTAGAAACACCCAGAACGTCGTAATAATCTCTCTTCGCCATTGCATTTAATAGATTGCTTTATTATTCTGTCCAGATTAATAAAGCAAACGGTAATATATTTATAATAATTTATTCGAAAAAACTGCTCGTTTACTAATATCAGGATCCAATAACAACTTTTGCAAAACGAATAACCTTGTCATTTAAGAAATATCCTTTCTCCAATTCGTCAACAATTTTTCCTTTCATATCATTTGTAGGAGCAGGAATACTGGTGATACCTTCGTGAATATCTGCATCAAAAGTTTTACCTTTTGCTTCCATTTCTTTCAAACCCTTTTGCGCCAGCAGATTTTTTAATTTATTCTGAACCAGGGCCACACCTTCTTTCACAGCGTTAACATCGGTTGCAGTTTCCATTGCTTTTGCCGCTCTTTCAAAATCGTCAAGAACAGGTAATAGCTCAACAATTACATCTTTTCCGGCAGTTTGCAATAATTCCATCCGCTCTTTTACTGTTCTGCGTTTGTAATTATCAAATTCAGCGTATAAACGCATGTATTTATTATTCCAGTCTTCAACTTGTGCTTTCAACTTATCCTCTGCAGAGGGCTCATTGTTTTTAGAATCTTCCATTGCTGATTGATCGTCATCACTATTTTCATCTAAATCATTTTTGTGGTTCTGATGTGCTTCACTCACAAACTGTATTTCTTCAAGGATTTCTTTCTGCTCCTGATTTTCAGGATTTTGATTTTCTTCAGGATTTTTTTTCTTCTTCAACATATCTGAAAATTTCATGTGTGTTAGTTTCTATATTGCCACATGTGTTTCCATGTTTGCAATTAATAAACAGAGATATCTCTGTCAATAAAAATATCAGCTAACAAATTTAGCTTGTTCTTTCTGTGATCGACAATTTTTTTGCCAATTCAGAATATCCGTCAAGCTGTCAGCGATTTTTTTATTTGCCTGCGAAATCTGTCTGATTAATCATAAATCTGACAGGTTTAACGGTTAAGAATTCAGGAGGTTGCAATAATCAGACGATCTTTACATCTTCATGTACGGCACCACCTTCGCATTTAATTATCCGCGAAGGAAATGTTCTGATAATATGATAATCGTGAGAGGCCATTAATACCGCAGTTCCAGACTGACTGATTTGCTTTAAAAGCATCACAATTTCTTCAGAAGTCTCCGGGTCCAGGTTTCCAGTAGGCTCATCGGCAAGCAAAAGTTCAGGATCATTTAATAATGCCCGGGCAATTACAATTCGTTGTTGCTCTCCTCCGGATAATTCATGCGGCATTTTTTTGATCTTGGAACGTAAACCAACTTTATCCAGAACATCACGGATACGCTCAGAAATTAATGTTTTATCCTTCCATCCGGTAGCTCGCATTACAAATTCCAGATTTTGCTCAATGGTTCTGTCAGTTAATAATTGAAAATCCTGGAAAACGATTCCCAACTTACGGCGTAAATAAGGAATATCTTTTTCAGCGATCTTTTTTAGAGGAAAACCAACTACTGTCCCTTCGCCGTTAGCAATTAAAAGGTCTCCGTAAAGAATTTTTAACAGACTACTTTTTCCAGATCCGGTTTGCCCGATAAGAAAAACAAATTCCCCACGATCTATTTGTAAATTTACGTTTGATAAAACCAGGTGCTTTTGCTGATAAACGTCTACACCTTCGAGTTTGATAATTGAACTACCTGTCATTATTAAATATCTAATTTTAAAATCTGCCCAAAAGGCAAATCTTTAATTGTGTTCATAATATAATCTGTATGCATGCTCAAGCCAACTTTTTCTAAGGCTTTTTCCGGCCTGTCTACTCTGAAATAAGCCAGCAGAGTAAATTTTTCATCACGAAGCTGAACATAATCCGGGATTTTAGCTACTCCTTTTACTTTGATAATATACATGCGGGTGGTAAAGTTATGTTTTTCTGTATAACTATCGATTTTCCTAACTTAAAAACTAAAATAGATTTATTAAATAGCGGCAATACTTAGATTTTATTTAAGAAATCAATCGTGTTAACCCCATCTGCATAATCCCATAATTTAGGTTGCTGGCTTTCGCCGAAGCTGACATAACTGGAATTTAAACTATCTGCGCTAACCACACACTGAATCTGATCTGAAATTTCATTCAGGCTTTCCGACAGCTCTTGCCGATCAGCGTAATATTCAAAATACAAAACGGCAAGCGGAGAAGCCATGCGGCTGTCTTTCTTCAATAATAAAAACCCATTATCTAAATGTTCATCCTGGTTTACCAGATAAATAGATTTATTATAATCGTAGTTATTAATGTATTTATGATGGTCAGCAATGGGCTTAAAATGTTCTATTGATTCGAAAAAATGTTTGAAATTATAATCCTGAGGAACATACAGTTTAGAAACATTGCGGCAACCCAGGCCGAAATAATCAAAAATATCATTCCCCAATTTTGAAAGATCTTCTGAGCTTTCAGATCCGGATAATACCGCTACACTATTGCGGTTTTTGCGGATAATATGCGGAACATGTTTGAAATAATATTCAAAATAACGCGATGTGTTGTTGCTTCCTGTTGCAATAACCGCATCAAATTGTACCAAACGTTCGATGTATTCAACCTGTTTCGCGAAAGCGGGTTCAATCTCAAAAAGTTTATTCAATATGTAAGGTATCAGTTTATTATCCTGCGACGATAGTTTAATGAGTGCTTTTTTGCCAGCTACTAAAACACATAAAATATCGTGGAAACCAACCAATGGAATGTTTCCCGCCAGGACAAGACCCACAGTTTTCAAGCTATGCTCTTCGTTATCAGGTTGATTTGCCAGCCATTTTTCCAGATCGTTTTTGTTGAGCATAGAGGCAATTCCATCTATCGCTTTGCGGGCACTTTCGGTTGTAAACCAGGCGTTGTAATGCTTTGCGGATTCAATCAGGCCAATCAATTCCTCATCAGGATTCTTAAGAAATTCGCCCAGGCGAGCTAACGCTTCTATCTTATTTTTGCTTTTCAAAATCGTATTCTTCAAACTTTAATCCCTCAAATAATGTTATATTTGTGCCGTTTAAGTACAAACACGGCAACCGTATTACGATACAAAAATAACTTTAGAATTAGACTTTTAGACAGACATGGCAAT
>JBDTLL010000090.1:0-8469 GCA_039934815.1 Daejeonella sp.
TCAAAGCGTTATTGCTCTAAAGCGCCCGCAAAGGTAAGAATATTTTCCATTCTTTATGGGCCTCTTTGCAAATGAGTTTAAACCATGTTCAGAGAATGTAAATTGCTGCTGCTGATTTGTTTACCGTAAGCGGTCTGCAGATTTAATTAATTTTTCGTCGTTGCGGATTCCGCGAAGCGCAAGAATAGTAAATAATATTGCCAGAGAAGGTAGTATTACACCAATTCCATAATTGCCGATTTGTAAAGTAATGTCTCCAAAAACCTGTTTTGCAACTTGTACTAACCAGAAACTGAAAGCAAGAATCGCTACAATATTAAAATAACATATCTGGATTTGTGTTTTTCGGTTTTGGTAAAAGAAAATAATTACCAAAGGAATTAACCCTAAAATAACAGTTATAATAATTAATGGTAAAAACATAGACGTATGCACAACTTCGCCGTTTATATTCTCATAAACGCCGGTAACTTTTAACGCTTTAGCTGTTCCGTTGGCACTTAAAACGTGCAGGTAGGGGAATAAAAAAAGGCAAAATATAGCCAGGCTTGCAAAAAATAACCAGACAGTTTGTACTCGTTGTACCATAATGTAAATTTTGCACAAATATATATTAATTAAGAAATGCCCGGCAATTATGATTAGAAAATAAAGAATCTAAATAATTACTTAATTATGTAATGTGTGATTTGTAAATCTAAATTCTAATTTACCTTTGTCTGGGTGAGTACAACTAAAAGATATTTTCTGGAACTGGCTTATAATGGCACAAAATACCACGGATGGCAAAAGCAGATCAATGCTGTTTCTGTGCAGGAAGTATTAAACTCGGCTTTAAAAACGCTTTTGCGTGATGATGTAGAAACAACCGGTTGCGGCCGGACAGATACCGGCGTTCATGCAACTCAATTCTTTGTCCATTTTGATATGGAGCTTGAAAATCTGGACGATTCCAAATTCCTAAAAAGCCTAAACTCTTTATTGCCCTATGATGTTTCCGCAAAGCGATTAATAGCTGTTCACAGCGATGCGCATGCACGTTTTGATGCTACAAAGAGATCTTACGAATATCATATCCATTTTGAAAAAGATCCTTTTCAATATGGATTTTCATGGCTTTTACGCGATAAACCGGATATTGAGAAAATGAATGAAGCAGCGAAAATAATGATGGAATATCGGGATTTTAGCTGCTTTAGTAAATCAAATACGCAAACATTTACCAATAATTGTGTTATTTCCAGAGCGGAATGGGTTTGGGAAAAAGACAATCTAATATTCCATATTTCTGCAGATCGCTTTTTGCGTAATATGGTTAGAGCAATTGTTGGAACATTAATTAGTGTTGGTCGCAATGAGATAGATTTTAACGACCTTCGCAGAATTATTGAAGGTAAAAACAGATCTAAAGCCGGCGCATCAGTGCCAGCATGCGGCTTGTATCTCACGGAAGTGGTTTATCCTTATATTTAAATTTCTCCCCGAAAAGGGTAAAAACATGAGTAAAGTAAGCGGAAAAGCAGTTGATGTAAATTTATTGAAACGGGTGATGCATTATGTAAAGCCTTACCGTTTTATGTTTATCTGGTCCGTGGTGCTGACTATTTTTCTGGCTGTAATAGCGCCCATTCGTCCGCTTATTATTCAATACACACTGGATAAATTCATTCTGCAAAATGATAGCAGCGGTTTATTGGGAATGACTTTATTGATGATCGGTATTTTGCTGGTCCAAACTGTAGTGCAATATTTTCATACGTTTTTAACCAACTCTTTGGGCCAGTCGGTAATTAAAGATCTGCGGATTCACGTGTTTAATCACATCAGCAGCCTGCGACTCAAATATTTTGATAAAACGCCAATCGGTCAGTTAATAACCAGAACAGTTTCTGATCTGGAAACTATTGCCGACATTTTTTCTGAAGGCATGATTCAAATTATTGGTGATATTTTGCAGGTTGTGGCCATTATTGCGGTGATGGCTTACACCGATTGGAAACTGACACTGATTGTTTTGGTGCCGATGCCGTTATTGATTCTAGCTTCTTATATTTTTAAGGAAGCGATAAAATCTGCTTTTCAGGATGTAAGAACTCAGGTTTCCAATCTGAATACGTTTTTGCAGGAACACATCACCGGTATGAGCATTATTCATTATTTCGCTCGTGAAGATCAGGAGATGCGGAAATTCAAAAATATTAATGCCCGTCATCGGGATGCACATATTCGCTCAAACTGGTATTATTCTATATTCTTCCCGGTTGTTGAAATTATCTCGGCGCTTTCAATCGGACTTTTAGTTTGGTACGGCTCAAAATCGATATTAACCAATGATATTTCTCCGGGAGTTGTGGTTGCGTTTATCATGTACATAAATATGCTTTTTCGCCCAATACGTGAATTAGCTGATAAATTTAATACACTCCAAATGGGAATGGTGGGAGCGGAGCGCATTTTCAATGTGCTTGATACAAAAGAGGAAACCGAAAATAAAGGCACAGCAAAGCCCGAAATTCTGGAAGGTAAAATTGAATTTAAAAACGTTTGGTTTGCGTATAACGATGAAGACTGGGTTCTGAAAGATATTTCATTTACAGTTCAACCGGGAGAAACTTTGGCTTTGGTAGGCGCAACCGGTGCCGGAAAATCTTCGACCATTAATATTTTAAATCGTTTTTATGAAATATCTAAAGGTTCTGTAACGGTTGACGGGCGGGATATTAAAGATTATGAGTTGGGTTATTTACGGTCGCAAATTGCAACCGTTTTGCAGGATGTTTTTTTATTCTCAGATACGATTGCAAAAAATATCACTTTAAATGCGCCTGACATAAGTCGCGACGAGTTGATCGCGGCAGCTAAAGACGTTGGAGCGCACCAGTTTATTGAGCGTTTGCCGGAAGGTTATGATTACAATGTGATGGAACGCGGCGCAACTTTATCCGCCGGACAGGCGCAATTAATTTCATTTATTCGTGCATTGGTTTTTAATCCACGAATTTTAGTTTTAGACGAAGCAACATCGTCTGTTGATACAGAAACTGAGGAACTGATTCAAACCGCGATCAATAAATTGATGCAGGGCAGAACGTCCATTGTCATAGCTCACCGATTGTCAACAATTCAAAAAGCCGATAAAATTATCGTTCTGGATCATGGAGAAATCAAAGAGATCGGCTCGCATCAGGAATTGCTGAAGCTGAATGGCTTTTACCGCAGGCTTTATGACTTACAGTTCAATTCTGAAGGAATTGGAAGATGAAAGATCTTGTAATAAGTATTTAGTATAGAGTATTAAGAATCAGGCATTCTAAAAAAGCGCAGGTTTTAGCCGGCATTTACTAAATACTAGCTACTAATATCTAAGTACTTCAATTAATATTTAATTTGCCTTTTAAGGCGATTGTCTTAGCTTTGCCAAACATAAAATCAAGCAATGAGTGTTCTGGTAAATAAAAATTCAAAAGTTATAGTTCAGGGTTTCACAGGTAATGAGGGAACGTATCATGCATCGCAGATGATAGAATACGGAACTAATTTAGTTGGTGGAGTTACTCCGGGTAAAGGCGGACAAACGCATTTGGATAGACCTGTATTCAACACGGTAAAAGATGCCGTTGATAAAACAGGAGCTGATGTTTCTATTATTTTCGTTCCACCTGCATTTGCTGCCGATGCCATTATGGAAGCTGCAGAAGCAGGAATAAAAGTTATTGTTTGTATCACCGAAGGTATCCCGACAAAGGATATGATCATGGTGAAAGAATATATATCCGACAGAGATTGCCGTTTAATTGGTCCGAATTGTCCGGGAATTATTACTGCTGATGAATCTAAAATTGGTATCATGCCTGGATTCATTTTCAAAAAAGGTACGGTTGGTGTGGTTTCAAAATCAGGAACCTTAACTTACGAAGCCGTTGATCAGGTTGTTAAAGCTGGTTTAGGTATTACAACTGCTATTGGTATTGGTGGAGATCCGATCATCGGAACGCCAACGAAAGAGGCTGTTGAATTGTTGATGAACGATCCGGAAACTGAAGGTATCATTATGATTGGCGAAATTGGCGGAAGCATGGAAGCGGAAGCAGCTCGTTGGATCAAAGATAACGGAACTAAACCGGTTGTTGGATTTATAGCAGGTCAGACTGCGCCTCCGGGACGCCGTATGGGTCACGCCGGTGCAATTGTTGGCGGAGCCGATGATACTGCTGCCGCGAAAATGAAGATCATGCGTGAGTGTGGAATTCGTGTAGTAGAATCCCCTGCAGAGATTGGTGTTGCTATGGCTGAAGAATTAAAGAAAATAGGAAAGAATTAATCTTAATTTCAACATATTTTAAAAGGATTCGTCTGAAAAGGCGGATCCTTTTTTTGTTAATCCGTTTTGGTAATGATTAAAGGGATCAGAAAACATTTTTGTAGATGAAAACACAAGAAGTCATTGAGTAACGGAAGACAAAAGGAGACCTATTTTATTTTATAGACTGAAGCGTTTCTCAATCAGGCTTCGTTTGGTAATTAAGACCAAGTTTTTTAAATTTATAATAAATCACATCATCATTCCAATTAAAATTGACACTTACTAAGTGTTTTTATTAACTTCTATTAAAAAAAGCATATGAAAAAGCCCTCTGCAATTATTTTGGCATTCATAGTTCTTGTTCTTGTAAATTTTTCCTGCAAAAAAGATAATCCAAATACTTTTTGTGATGAGGAGCGTAGCAATTATTTACAAGTAACCGATCAGGAAGGTTATATTCATTTTTCAAATCAAAATGCCAGGTATACTATATCGCTGGATATTCTTCCTTCCATCGCGGGCAATATTGATTCCTTTAACAGCGGTTATGTTTGCGAGTTGCCTGCAGAATATCGAAAAGAGGGCATGAAAGTCAGAGTATCTGGCACCTTAAAGAATTTCAATGACAATGAGGATATTGATGCAGCTATCGGAGGAGAACATCCATATTTCTTCGACTACACATCTATAACTCCGGCTACAAGTAATTAATCCTTCCGCAAAAATATCCAATACGTCCTTCGCAATATTTTAGTTCGTTTTTAATTGAAAGCAAGTCCGCCTTATAGCGGCGGCTGCCAAATACTTTTTGTCTTGAAACAAAAAGTATTCAAAAAATTCAAGGCTGCACAGGATTTGGCTAAAAGCTTTTAAAAATTCTTACTGCAATTCAAGCCGTGGGAATGGAAGTTTTAAATTGAACATTTCTGCAACACTTCTCCGAATTGCTTTCTCCAGTAGTATATGAAAGTTGTTACAAGTATTTTTAAAACCTTTATTAACGCCAATTCCTGTGAGGCCGAAAAAAGATTGGAACTATTAGTGGGCAGGTTTTAGTTAACCGTAGTCAGTTGGCAGATTACTGTTATTAGCTGGCAGTTTTAAGTTGCCGGTTAAGCCATAGCAATATTTTTAAATATGCATTCTTTCGGCCTGTTTTCATTTGCGGCTGTGATGGATTAACCTTAGCACTGCCATTGTAGCAAATAAAAGAAGCCGCGGCTCTTTTTGATTACTTTTTCCAGCTGCTGGGAAAAAGTAATTCCCGCGGAAGGCGATAAAAGAAAATATTTCACAGGTTTTAGTTTGAATCTAAACTTCCTGCCATTGACTAGTGTACCAATTATTTTGGGATATCACTTTCTACACAGAGATTTCTCATTTCATTCGAAATGACGGCTTAATTAAGGAGTGCCTCATCACAATCGTCATCTTAACTTCAAATCCCCATTAATCCAAACTCTCGCTAAAAACGTATGTTATCTTTAGAAAAACGAAAGATAAAATGAGTTACAATAAATTAAGTCCGGAAGAAGAATATGTGATTTTGCAAAAAGGAACTGAACGGCCGTTTACCGGCGAACTTTTAAATAACAAACAAGCTGGAACTTACATTTGTCGTCAGTGCGATGCCCCTTTATATAAATCTGATTCGAAGTTTGAATCGCATTGCGGCTGGCCAAGTTTTGACGATGAAATTCCCGGAGCGGTAAAGCGTGTTGCAGACCGTGATGGGCGCCGGGTTGAAATCGTCTGCAACAATTGCGGAGCGCATTTGGGTCATGTTTTTGAAGGGGAACGCTTCACAGAAAAAAATACCCGTCATTGTGTGAATTCTATCTCCATGAAATTTATTCCTGCCACCGCAGATAAGTCTTAAATATTAACATCTCTAAAATAAAACCTATGATTAAGTTTGCATTATTAGCCCGGCTGGAAGCAAAGCCCGGTAAAGAAAAAGAAGTTGAAGAGTTTTTAAAATCAGCTTTGCCTTTGGCACAAAAAGAAGATAAAACTATTGACTGGTACGCTTTTAAAATAGGCGAATCTACTTTCGGTATCTTTGACACTTTTGAAGCTGAAGATGGCCGGAAAGCACATTTGGATGGTCCAATTGCTAAAGCATTGATGGCAAAAGCTTCAGAGTTGTTGAGCAAAGATCCGGTTATCGAACAGTTAGATATTTTAGCTTCCAAATAAATTTATCAACACATTATATATAAGTCAATCTGGATAGATTGGCTTTTTTTGTGCCTTTAGAACCCTTAATCAGGGTATTCCCATGAATGAACTAAAAGGCTTGAAATAGCATTTTGTTTAAAACTTTGGCCGCCGCAAGAGAGCGCTAAAGTATATCTTTGTTGCCCGATAAAGTTATTATCAAACACTGCCCGTTTACCGGAAAAATGTTTTCGGATTTACAGGGGAACCGCGTGAAAACCGCGGGCTGACGTGCAACTGTAATTTGAATTTAGATTCAAAGAGCCAGGGCGCCTGACAGGCAGTTTTGTCAAAGCTTTCACGACTAAAGTTTTGACGGAAGTTTTAAACCGCACATCGTTCTGATGCAGGGTTTGCTGTCTTCTGTCAAAATCAATAAAATTTTAAACTATGAATCACGAAAACGAAATCCTGTTAAAGGAAAATAAGGATCGCTTTGTCCTGTTGCCGATAAAATATCCGGCGATATGGGAAATGTACAAGAAGTGTGAAGCCAGTTTCTGGACGGCTGAAGAGATCGATCTTTCCTCGGATACCAAAGATTGGGAAAACCTGAATTCAGGTGAGCGCCATTTTATCTCTCATATTCTGGCTTTCTTTTCGGCAAGCGATGGAATTGTGAATGAGAATCTTGCTGTAAATTTCATGAGCGAAGTTCAAGTTCCGGAGGCACGTTGTTTTTATGGCTTTCAGATCATGATGGAAAATATCCATTCTGAAACGTATGCATTGCTGATTGACACTTACATAAAAGACACAGTTGAAAAAGATCGTTTATTTCATGCCATTGATACGGTTCCATGCGTAAATAAAAAAGCGCAATGGGCACTTAAATGGATCAATAATGGAAACTTTGCGCAACGTTTGGTGGCATTCGCTGCCGTTGAAGGAATATTTTTTTCCGGAAGTTTCTGCTCTATTTTCTGGTTGAAAAAACGTGGTTTGATGCCGGGTTTAACGTTCAGCAACGAACTGATCTCGCGTGACGAAGGGATGCATTGCGAATTTGCCTGCCTGCTTTACAGCATGTTGAGTCAGAAATTATCGAAAGAGGAAGTAACGGAAATTATTGCAGATGCGGTTGAGATCGAGAAAGAGTTTGTTACTGACGCTTTGCCTGTGAATCTGATCGGGATGAATGCCAAATTAATGAGTCAGTATATCGAGTTTGTTGCCGACAGATGGTTGCAGGAACTTGGTTATGATAAATTATATAACGCGGCAAATCCTTTCGATTTTATGGAAATGATTTCCCTGCAAGGGAAAACCAATTTCTTTGAAAAGCGTGTTGGCGATTATCAGAAAAGCGGGGTGCTTAACAGCGATGCCAAAAGCCAGGCGTTTTCACTGGATGAGGATTTTTAAACCTCACCCAACCCTCTCCAAAGGAGAGGGCTTTGAACAACAACGAAATAGTAGAAAGTATTGAGTATATAGTATTTAGACACCTGTTTAAATCGCTATCAATCAATTCGAAATCACATAAACATAAAATTGTTAGAGTTGGTCTAAGTACTAATATCTAACTTCTAAATACTTAAAAAGATGTTTGTAATTAAACGCGACGGAAAGCGTGAATCCGTAAAATTTGATAAGATTACCGCAAGGATAGAAAAGCTTTGTTATGGATTTAATGCGAAATTGGTTGATCCTATTGATGTAGCTAAAAAGGTAATTGAAGGTTTATTTGATGGTGTTACAACGTCAGAACTGGATAATTTGGCGGCAGAAACGGCAGCGTCGTTAACAACCAAGCATCCTGATTATGCCTTGCTGGCATCCCGCATAGCGGTTTCTAACCTGCATAAAAATACTATTAAATCATTTTCGGAAACAATGCGCCTTTTGCATGAATATGTTGATCCGAAAACAGGCAAAAATGCTTCGCTTATTGCGGATGATGTTTTTGAAGTTATCGAAAATAACGCAGAACTTTTAGACAGCAC
>JBDTLL010000091.1:0-8422 GCA_039934815.1 Daejeonella sp.
ATTCTGCATTTTGCATCACCTGCGAGCCCGATAGATTATCTTAAAATCCCGATCCAAACATTGAAGGTTGGATCATTAGGAATTCACAATTTATTGGGTTTAGCAAGAGCTAAAAAGTCAAGATTGCTTATTGCTTCAACTTCCGAAGTTTATGGAGATCCCACCGTAAATCCACAACCCGAAGAGTATTGGGGAAATGTAAATCCGGTTGGTCCGCGTGGAGTTTACGATGAAGCCAAGCGTTTTCAGGAAGCAATGACTATGGCCTACCATACATTCCATGGATTAGAAACCCGCATTGTGCGTATTTTTAATACTTATGGTCCGCGTATGCGATTAAATGATGGACGTGTTTTGCCGGCATTTATTGGTCAGGCTTTACGTGGTGAAGATCTAACCGTTTTTGGCGATGGTTCTCAAACCCGTTCTTTCTGTTACGTGGATGATCTGGTTGAAGGAATTTACAGATTGTTGCTTTCTGACTATTCTCAGCCCATGAATATTGGTAACCCGGATGAAATTACAATCAAACAGTTTGTTGAGGAGATCATCAAATTGACGGGAACTGATCAAAAAATAGTTTATGAAGAATTGCCTACGGATGATCCGAAACAACGCCGCCCGGATATCACCAAAGCAAGAAATATTTTGGGTTGGGAGCCAAAAGTTAGCCGTGCCGAAGGATTGAAAATTACTTATGACTATTTCAAATCTCTGCCTGAGCATGAAATAAAGCATAAAGATTTCACCTATTATAATAAATAAGTTAATGTCTGAAAAGAAAATTTTGGTTACCGGCGGTGCCGGATATATTGGATCACATACGGTTGTTGAATTGATCAATTCGGGATTTACGCCTGTAATTGTAGATAATTTATCCAACTCAAACATTAAAATTTTAGATCAAATAGAAAAAATAACTGGCGTTAAGCCGGAATTTTTCAATCTGGATCTTTGTGATCAAAATGCGACCAATGAATTTGTGAATTCAATTCCAGACATATCCGGAGTAATTCATTTTGCCGCATTCAAAGCTGTTGGCGAATCTGTAAATAACCCGCTTAAATATTATCACAATAATTTTTATTCGTTAATAAATCTGTTGTTGTCATTTTCAGACAGACCGGTAAATTTCGTTTTTTCATCAAGTTGTACAGTGTACGGTCAGCCGGATAGTTTACCTGTTGACGAAAATGCGCCGGTAAAAAAAGCAGAATCGCCTTACGGAAACACAAAGCAAATTGCAGAAGAGATATTAGAGGAAACTGCCGGCGCCAATAAAAATCTGAATATAATTTCTTTACGATATTTTAATCCGGTTGGAGCTCATAAAAGTGCAATGATTGGAGAATTACCAATTGGTGTTCCGCAGAATCTGGTTCCGTTTATCACGCAGTCGGCAATTGGCAAACGTGGTGCCATTACAGTTTTTGGAAATGATTATGATACTGTTGACGGAAGCTGCATCCGCGATTATATTCATGTAGTGGATTTAGCAAAGGCTCATGTTGCCGCTTTGAAATCTATGCAGTCGCCAGGTGCTGATTCAAATTATAGAACTTATAATATTGGAACAGGAAACGGAAATTCAGTTTTAGAAGTAATAAAATCTTTTGAGAATTCAACAGGTGTGAAATTAAATTACACCATCGGCGAACGCCGTGTTGGAGATATTGAAAAAGTTTATGGAAACGTGGATAAAGCGAAGAATGAACTGGATTGGAAGGCTGAATTAGATTTAGGGGCTATGATGACTTCTGCATGGGCCTGGGAAAAGTATATTCAGCAAAATCCATTAACCTAGAACTTACATTAAACAAGCATATTTGCTTAACGATTTCGTTAAAATAAAGATGAAAAAAATATTAATTACCGGCGGAGCGGGTTTTATCGGTTCTCATGTTGTTCGACGTTTTGTAAACGCGTATCCGGATTGCCAGATTGTAAATTTGGATAAGTTAACCTATGCCGGGAACTTATTAAATCTTAAAGATATAGAAGATAATAGCAACTATACGTTTGTTAAGGGTGATATCGTTGACGCGGATTTTATCAACAATTTATTCTCCGAACACAATTTTGATTCGGTTATTCACTTAGCGGCAGAATCTCACGTGGACAGATCAATTACCAATCCAATGGATTTTGTGATGACCAATGTAGTTGGAACCGTTAATCTTCTGAACGCGGCAAAAAATCACTGGAAAGGAAATTACGCTGATAAATTATTTTATCACGTTTCTACGGACGAAGTTTATGGTGCTTTAGGCGAAGACGGTATGTTTACCGAGGAAACTTCCTATGATCCGCACAGTCCGTATTCTGCTTCAAAAGCAAGTTCAGACCATTTTGTTAGGGCATATCAGGACACTTATGGAATGAATACGGTAATTTCTAACTGTTCTAATAATTACGGTTCGTTCCATTTCCCGGAGAAATTAATTCCTCTGGCCATTAATAATATCAAAAATAATAATCCGATACCCGTTTATGGGAAAGGCGAAAATATTCGTGACTGGCTGTGGGTTGAAGATCACGCAAGGGCAATTGATGTAATTTTTCACAATGCGAAACCTGGCCAAACCTATAATATTGGTGGACATAACGAATGGAAAAATATTGACCTGATCAAATTGTTATGCTCTATAATGGATAAAAAGTTGAATCGCGAAAGCGGAAGTTCTGAAAAATTAATAACCTATGTTACTGATAGAGCTGGGCACGATTTAAGGTATGCGATTGATTCTACGAAGTTGCAGAATGAGTTGGGCTGGACTCCGAGTTTGCAATTTGAAGAAGGACTTGAAAAAACTGTCGACTGGTATTTAGAAAATGAAAGCTGGCTGAATGAAGTAACTTCAGGTCATTACCAAAGTTATTACCAGGACCAATATTCAGACAGATAATGTTCGGACTATTTAAAAAATCCAGGCCAGACCTACCGGAAATTAATTTCGCCGGATTGGCAGTTGATCTGCATTCGCACATGATTCCCGGAATTGACGATGGTGCTCAAACTGTTGAAGACTCGATTGCGCTTGTCTCTGCAATGAAAGATTTGGGCTATCAAAAGTTAATCACTACGCCTCATATTATGGCTGATTATTATCGCAATACGCGGGACACCATTGAAAGAGGTTTGGATATTTTACGTGAAGAATTGGTTCGTCAGAATATTGATATGCCTGTTGAAGCAGCAGCGGAATATTATCTGGATGAGAGTTTTGAAAATAAACTGAACAAAGGTGATATGATGACCATTGGCGACAACTTTTTACTTTTCGAACTCTCATATGTTAATTTTCCGCAAAACCTGTTCGAAATAGTTTTGAAAATGCAGGAGAAAGGGTATAAGCCTATTTTAGCGCATCCGGAAAGGTATCCTTATCTTTTTGATTCTATGGATAAGTATCGCCAGATCAAAGAATCGGGCTGCTACTTTCAGTTAAATACAATTTCTTTAACAGGATATTACGGAAAAGGTACACAACGAATTGCTGAAGAATTGGTTGATAATATGCTTATTGATTTTATTGCAAGCGATATGCATCATTTAAAACATGCCAGCGCACTTAAAAAATCTCTAAGTTTACCTCACGTGATAACGTTATTGACAGACTATCAGCTTCAAAATACGCTGTTGCTCTAATTAATTAGACTTTAGAATTCCCTGAATTTTTAAAAGTTTTCTGATTTTTCTGCGCATGCTAAAAATCCTTCCGCACAAAGCTCCTGCAACGAAACTAAATGTAAAGGCAGTTAAAACTGGGCCGTGAATCCAGTAACCGAAAATCCATTTTTTAAAGATCGTAAAGGGGAGGTAAATAATCAATACCAGAATTCCCAATCTGTCCATCCGGCTTATTACTTTGCCACTTTCATCGTTCCAGATAATATTTGTAAGTCTGCCGCGAGCAAATCCAACCGTGGTTCCAACCAAAATTCCTGCGAAAGCTAAAGGTGCAGATATAACTGAATTTAAAATATCATAAGTAATAATGCCACTCATTATTATCATGATAATGAAAAATAAGCGCAGCTTAAAAATCAACTTGGTTTGTACATGTTTTCGAGCTATTTTTCTTCTTCTGATGAGCATTTAATATCTGTGGATATTATTTTCTAAGAAAAAAGAGGCGAATATGTTTGCAGAAATTATTCGTATCGCAAAGATTCAACAGGATCTAATTTTGAAGCTTTTACAGCCGGATATAAACCCGATAATAAACCAACACCAACACACAGCCCTAAGCCGAGACTGGTCCATCCCCATGGGAAAATAAACGAACCGCCCATTAGCATGGACAATAAATTGCCGATCAAAATTCCCAATATGACTCCGGTAATGCCTCCCATTAGACAAATTACGGTAGCTTCAATTAAAAATTGTCTCCTAATTATTACAGGCGTAGCGCCAATTGCTTTACGGATACCTATTTCCCGGGTTCGCTCTGTAACAGAAACTATCATAATATTCATTAATGCAATTGCTGCACCTATTAGCGTAATAGCACCAATGGCAATTCCGCCAATGCGGACAAATTTTAAGTTATCTACAAGAGTTTGGGCAATTGCATCGCTTTTGGTTATTTCAAAATTATTATCATTGGCTGCGGTTAGGTTTCTGATGTTCCTAAAGTCTGCTGTTGCCTCGCCAATTGCCGATTCCATTTGTAAGGGATCATTTGCCATAACAGAAATTGTGTAGGAGGGACTATTAATAGTCATAATTTGTTTGGCCTTTAATAGCGGGACTACGCAAACTTTGTCGCCACCAAAACCAACACTTGAACCTTTTTCGGCAAACACGCCGATAACTTTAAATTTGTTGTTGCCAACCATAATCATCTTATTGATTGGGTCTTCGTTTTTAAGTAGCTTATTTTTTATCTCGTTGCCGATGATAACCACGCCGCTGCCAAACTCAAGTTCTGATTGAGAAAAGTTTCGACCTGATTCTAATTTATAACCTCCCGTAAGGATATAATTTTCATCAGCTCCTAAAACAGAGATATTGGGATTTGTTTTTTCTGCTTTATATTTTGCTGTGGCCGCAAAAGAAGCAAAGGTATTTACAGAAACTATTGCAGGAAATTTGAAGGTCTCTCTAAATTCTGTTGCTTCATTGTAAGTTATATTTTTAAATGGTTTTGGTCTTTGTCCACCTCCGCCAATTCGAATTCCGGTGCCTCTGTTTCTAATAGTGAATGAATTTGCACCCATACTAGAAAAGGTATTGGTTAAAGAACCCTCAATGGCATCAATAGAAGTTAGTATTCCTACTAAAGCTGTAATTCCTATCGCAATAATAATGGCGGTTAAAAAAGTGCGCAGCTTATTACTTTTTACAGACTGCATTGCTACTTTCAAATTTTCAGAAAACCCCATTTTTGTTGCCATAGTCTAATATAAAAAAGTCCCGCTGTTTTGACAGCAGGACCCAATAAAATGTTACAGTTTTAATTAAACAGAAAATGACGTTCCGCAACCGCATGTGCTGCTGGCATTTGGATTACTAAAAGTAAACCCTCTTGCATTTAACCCATCCTGAAAATCAACTTCCATGCCCACCAGATATAATCCATGTGCTTTATGCATGTAAACTTTAATATCATCTATTAAATATTCCTGATCGCCTTCTTTATGCTGATCAAAACCTAAAATATAATTCATTCCTGCGCAGCCGCCACCTTCAACGCCTAAACGCAATCCATAATCTTCGCCCAATTCCTGCTGCGAAATTAATTTTCTGATTTCTTTTTTAGCTCCTTCGGTTAATACTACCGGAGCCGTTAATGAAGCTGTTTCTGTACTCATAATTCTTTCAAAAATATTAATTCAAATATAAGCTAAAATGCAGACTTTTGTTCGCAGGCATAGCTTTGTGACCAATTGATAACAAATTTACGATGATAGAATTAGCTTTTTTTTCAGAGATTTTAAAATTTACCATATCAGGGATATTGATTTTTTTTGTTGCCTGGTACTTTATAAAAGACTTTATTCAAAATAAACCTCAGGAAATTCCGGCGATTACTTCCAAACCCGGCTTTGAGCAAACTTTGCCGTTACGCTTACAGGCGTACGAACGTATTACGCTTTTTTTGGAAAGAATAAACCCGTCGAATATGATGCTACGACTGCATGTAGCGGGATTGAGTGCCAGAGAAATGCAAAGTATGATCTTGTCTGATATCCGGGATGAATATCAACATAATATTACCCAGCAAATTTATGTAAGTTATACTGCTTGGGCCACAGTTAAAAAAATGAAAGAAGAAACTATCGGAATGATCAACAATGCGATGCAGGCCATGCCGGAAAACGCCAGTTCTGTAGATCTAAGCAGAGTTATTTTATCGCATTTAGCGAAACTGGAATCTGAAAATCCGTATGAAATGGCTTTGAAGATTGTGAAAAAAGATATTCAGCAATTATTTTAATGATATGAGCGAAAAGAAATTTACTACTTCATCTGAAATAGAAATAAAAGAAGTTTATACCGAGGGCAGAACGGAAATGGAACTTCCGGGCGAATTTCCATTTACACGTGGTATTCAGAAAGATATGTATCGCGGCAGATTATGGACTATGCGCCAATATGCCGGCTTTTCTACCGCCGAAGAATCGAACAAACGTTATCATTATTTATTAAGTCAGGGCACGATGGGTTTGTCGGTTGCTTTTGATTTGCCAACGCAAATTGGTTATGATTCTGATCACGAAATGTCTGAAGGTGAAGTCGGAAAAGTAGGTGTGGCAATTGATTCATTAAAGGATATCGAAATTTTGTTTGATGGGATAGATCTTCAGAAAGTAACCAGTTCTATGACCATTAACGCGACAGCGCCAATTTTACTGGCTATGTATATCGCGTTAGCAAAAAAGCAGGGAGCAGATTTAAAGCTGATTTCGGGTACTATACAAAATGATATTTTAAAAGAATACGCCGCACGCGGAACATATATTTATCCGCCAAAATCATCTATGCGGTTAATTACAGATGTTTTTGAGTATTGCAGTAAAGAAGTACCCAAATGGAATACAATATCCATTTCGGGATATCACATCCGCGAAGCCGGATCTACAGCAGTGCAGGAACTGGCTTTTACATTGGCAAACGGCAAAGCATATTTAAAAGCTGCTATTGAAAAGGGTTTGGATATTAATGTTTTCGCAAAGCGATTATCTTTCTTTTTTAATTGCCATAACAATTTTTTCGAAGAGATTGCCAAGTTTAGAGCGGCCAGAAGAATGTGGGCCAAAATAACCAAAGAGCTTGGCGCAACAGAATCGGGCGCTCAGAAATTAAGGTTTCATACACAAACTGGTGGTTCTACTTTGACTGCGCAACAACCGTTAAATAACATTATGCGTGTGAGTAACCAGGCTTTGGCTGCGGTTTTGGGTGGCACGCAATCTTTACATACCAACGGTTATGATGAAGCTTTGTCTTTACCCACAGAAGCGGCTGCAAAAATAGCTTTAAGAACGCAGCAGGTAATTGCGTTTGAAAGCGGAGTTACAGAAACTGTAGATCCGCTTGCCGGATCCTTCTTTGTAGAATCGCTTACAGATGAAGTTGAAGCCGCCGCATGGAAATATATTGAGACTATTGACGCCATGGGTGGATCTGTAAATGCAATAGAAGCAGGCTACATTCAAAATGAAATTGCGGATGCCGCGTATAAATATCAAACAGATATTGAAAGCAATGAGCGCATTTTAGTGGGTGTAAATAAATATGTAGACAGTCAGGGAGTTCATCCGGAAGTTTTCAGAGTTGATGATTCCATTCGCCAGTTGCAAACCGATAAAATTGACAAGCTTAAACAGGAAAGAAACAATGTTGAAGTTGAAACCTGTTTGAAGAACTTATCGGCGGCAGCTAAAGATGGTTCCAACACAATGCCTTTTATATTGTCTGCCGTTGAGGCTTATGCTACACTTGGAGAAATTGCAGATACGCTGAGAAAAGACTTTGGCGAATATTGATCAAAAATTGTAACCTTTTAACTTTAAAACGGTACGCATTAGACAATTGAGCGCTTTCAAATTGTATAAAATTGTGCTTGATTGCCGGGTGAATAATCTCGACCTTTTTAACTCTGAAACGATTAAAATTTTATACAATTAACTCGGCCGGTAAGTAATTAGAATCTTTAAAAAACGTTAATAACTCTGACGGATTTTTTCAAACCGATTTTAGGAAGCTGAAATCAATAGTTATTAACATTTTAGATTTTTTGAGCAGTATAATTATCTAAAACGCAGCAAGTTAACGTAAATGTTAAATTTTTGTTTTTTAAACAGAAAATTTTGTGAATCTTCGGAGTTCCGGAAGGTTATCAACATATCCTTCCTCATAGGTTGTAAATCAGTTTATTAAAAAATATCAATGGAAAAAGCTTGTACTAATGTA
>JBDTLL010000092.1:0-8408 GCA_039934815.1 Daejeonella sp.
CCTAAAATCTCCAGATCCATTTTATCCAGACCGGATATTACCAGATTGGCTTCACTTAATGTTTCTGCAGAACCAATTCCAATCACTTTCATTCCGGCGGCTTTTGCTGCCTCAACTCCGGCAATTGCATCTTCAAAAACAACACATTCCTGCGGATCTAAATTCAGCGCCTTTGCGCCTTCCAAAAAAACCTGCGGATCTGGTTTGGATGCCGTCACAGAATTTCCGTCAACTATGGCATCAAATAAATTGATCAGGTTAACTTTTTCTAAAATGCGGACTGAATTTTTACTGGCAGATCCTAATGCGATCTTATAATTTGCTTCGCGGGCAGCTTCAATAAACTCTCTGGTGCCGGGCAAAATTTCATCCGGTTCCATTAAATCGATCATATCTACATACCAATTGTTTTTTTGAGTGGCTAACGCCAGTTTTTCATCATCAGATTTACTTACTCCGCCCCATCCCAAAATCAATTCTAAAGATTCTTTCCTGCTGATGCCTTTTAACTTTTCATTATCTTCCTCAGTAAAATCAAATCCCAACGAATTGGCAAGCCTTTTCCAGGCTTTAAAATGATAAACTGCTGTATCTACAATTACCCCGTCGAGGTCAAAAATGCAGGCTTTTATTGGTGACATATATTTATTTTAATTCAAAAACTGAGGTCGACTTAGCTGGAACTTTTAGTGTGTCAATGCTTGCTAAATTTTCATCAGTAATCACATTTGTTGCTTTTGTAAATCCGGCTGTTCGTTCTGTAAATCGTTTGGTATTCAGGTTTATTTCTTCCTCGTTAGAGTTCATTACAATCATCACCGTTTTGCTATCGTCATATCTGAAATAAACATACACGCCATTTTCCGGAACAAACTGCATTAATTTTCCGGTTTGCAAAGCTGGAGTGTTTTTGCGATAGTTAGCAAGCTTTTTAACATAGTTAAAAGCATTATTTTCTTCTTCGGTTCTTCCGGCGGCCGTAAATTTATTGCTCTTATCACCTTGCCATCCGCCTTTAAAATCTAAGCGAACCAAACCGTCGGGGTTGGTGAATCCTTTCATCAGAATTTCATCACCGTAATAGAACTGTGGAATGCCGCGGGTAGTTAACAACCAGGCTATACCGGATTTATATTTTTTATAATCCTCGCCAACCACAGAATAAAAACGAGCCAGATCATGATTGTCTAAAAACACAACTAGTTTGGTTGGATCTTTATAAAGAAAATCACTGGCAATTGTGGTGTATAATTTATTTACTCCGTCATTCCAGCCGAATTTGCCGTTTAAAGCTTCGTTTATTGCCCAAAGCGATTGAAAATCTGTTACCGATTGTAATCCGGTATCAAATCCCTGATTTACCGTATTTCCTTCTGTAAAGTAAGCCTGATTTGGCAAACCCTGAACCCAGGTTTCGCCGAAGAAAGTAAATTTTGGATATTCAGCAGTGATCGCTTTGGCCCATTCGGCCATGTAATCCAAATTATTATAGGCATAAGTATCTAAACGGAATCCGTCTAAACCAGCATACTCAATCCACCAGATATGACTTTGCGTGATATAATTTTTAACAAATTCATTGGTCTGATTTACATCCGGCATGTGGTAATCAAACCAGCCATTACTCATTTGAAGTTTATCTGCCTTTGCAGCATGCGGATCAAATAAAACCTGATCTTTATAAGTTGTGCGGGTAAACTCTGGCCATTGATGAACCCAATCTTTAAATGGAAGATCTTTAACCGTCCAGTGCTCACTACCTATGTGGTTATGGACCAGATCTTTGATCATTTTCATTCCCCGCTGATGCAACTTATCTACAAGTTGTTTGTAAAGTTCATTGCTTCCGTAACGGCGGTCAATTTTATAATTTTCTGTATTTGCGTAACCGTGATATGAGGTTTTTGGCTGATCATTTTCAAGAACCGGATTTAACCACAAAGTAGTTACGCCAAGTTCCTGCAGATAATCTAAATGATCAATAATTCCCTGTAAGTCTCCGCCGTGGCGCAAATACATTGAATCGCGATTAAGCGAAGTTTCCTTCATACCGGCAACTACATCGTTTGTTTTATCGCCATTTGAAAAACGATCCGGCATGATCAGGTAGATAAAATCTTTGTTAGTTACTCCCTGATATTTTCCGTCCGGATTTTCACGAGCCTTTAATTCGTAATTATATTTTAATGCTTTGGATTTCTTTTTGTTAAAGTTTATCGAGAACGTTCCCGGGATTGTAGCCGGATCTATTTCCAGGTCTATGAAAAGATAATTTGGATTTTCAACTTTATGAACTTCGCGTAAGCTAACACCGGGATAATTTAGAGACACATTTCTCTCGGCTATATGGTCACCATGAACTATTAATTGAAGCTTGGTATTTTTCATTCCAACCCACCAGTTTGCGGGTTCAATTCGCTCTAAAGCAGGGGTTTGAGCGGAAATATAGTTTATACAAATAACATAAAATAAGGCAAATAAAAGGGCTTTTAATCTCATTAAAAAAGTGTTAAGTGAACACTAAGTTAGCCTTAAATTGATAATTCCGAAATTTAAATTCGAATATTTAAGCCCTCAAATAATCTAGTCCTGCATTTTGTGGCAGTAAAGAAAATAATGATTTAGATATTTTTAGAAAAAACGGAGCAAAAAAAAATCCCGCTACCTGTTTAAGGTGCGGGACTTTTTAAATAATCTTTAGATTATCTCATGAATTGATCGAATAAAATTGACACATAGTAAAGACCTCCAATTTGTGGATTTCCGTAAGATGTTCTGTAATATTTGTTCAACAAGTTAGAACCACCAAACTTTAAAGTTGATTTGTAAGTTGGGATTTTAACACTAACCTGTGCGTCTATTGTTCCGAATGCAGGAACTTCGCCAGCTGCAAAAGTTGAAGACCACTGGAATTTATCCTGCCATCTGTATGATGCGTTAAATCCAACGTTTTTGATTACTTCGCGATTAGCTAAACCAACATTGTAACGAACTTCAGGTGTGTTGAATTCGCTTTCTAACTGACTATTGTTATCCTGTAATTTGTTATAAGATACGTTACCACTTAAGTTAAACTTACCCATTACATAATCTAAACCTAAAGCTGCTCCCTGAGATTGAACTTTATCAGGATTGTTTACAGTTGTAGAGAACGTTTTAGCAGGATTTGTTGCACTTGGTAACTGACCATCTGCAGTCTGAAGAATTACAATTGAAGAAATGAAATCTTTGTATGTGTTATAGTAGTAGTAAGCATCTAACAATAAATTAGAACTTAATAATCCTTTGTAACCTATTTCATACGCATTTACACTCTCTGGTTTGAAATCTGTTTCGAAAGCATATTTTGCAGGAGCTCCGGCACGTACACTAGATAAGCTATATCCAGGATTTGATCTCAAATCATACTTATCTAACAATGATGGCAAGCCACCAATTAAACGTGTTCCGCTACTTCCGCCAACCAATAAATCAATAAATTGATTCTGAGTTGTTGGGTTTCTAAAACCACTTTGGTAAGATGCACGAATATTATTGTTTGGCGCCACAGTTAATACTCCAGATATTCTCGGGGTAAAACGACCGTCAAAATTTTCACTCTTATCGTAACGTAAAGCCGTAGTTAATTTCAATTTATCGTTCAATAGTTTTTTACCAATTTGTGCGAAAGCACCAACTTCGTCAATAGTAATTTTTTGATTTAAATCGTCGAAGATTGTACCGTCAGAACGTAAGTCATAACGACGGAATGAACTTCCAACCTGGAATTCAACAACATTGTTGAACAGGTTAGTGAAATTGTACATTCCTTCAAAATGATTCATGTTTGTTTTATCATTGAACTTTGCTCCACCAGCAGGACCAATAGTTCTGGAAGTCACATCTTTTTTAACCGCTTCAAATCGGGCAGAACCAGGTTGCGCACGGTTTCTGTCGGCATACGCACGGGCAGCGGTATTAGCTTGCTCTTCGTTAGCACCAGAAAGACGAGCCTGAGAATAAACCGCAGTGTACTCTGCAAACCATCCCGGACCGGCAGCCGAAGGACTAGAAGGATTAGTATATTCGTTGATATAGGTTCCTAACAAAGTCGCGTTATAAGCATCGCCAGAACGCTCCTGAGTTGTATAAGCTCTTAAAAAGAAATCGCTTCCTTTTAATTCTGCTTTGTATTGACCGATGTTGAAATTACGCAATGAGTAACGGTCAGATCCTGTATAAACAGAAGTTCCAGCTCCCCAGTTTGCCTGTATAATAGCTTCAACTTTATCAGAGAATTTGTAATGAATTGAACTTAAAGTTTTAAATGATTGCGTATTGTAATCAACAAGATCTTTTTCCAAATAACCTGTACGCGTTACAGATGAATTTGGCAATACGTTATTTCTTAAACCAAAGTAGAATGGGATCAGGTTGGTTACCGTTGGTCTTAAAGCAGCGGGTAACGTTCCAATAAAACCACCAATCTGTGCCGGGCTCGCGTTAGCCGGTAAAAAATTGTCTAATAACGTTTTGATATTTACTGTATTAGCAGTTGCAGCTAAAATTCCGGCTACAGTTTGTGCCTGAACTGCTTGTGCCACGTTGTTTAAGGTTGGATATGCTGCATTTGGCTCATCACCGTAAACGTTTACACCATCATATAATGGATCTGATGCTCTTGTTCCATCTTTTGGTGCATTAGCAGCACGGTTAAAGTTAGAATAATCCTGACCTTCCCAATCTTTTGCCTGCAAGTAAGAAACATTCACTTTAAATGCGAATTTGTTGTTCCATGCTTTCGCATAACGCAAAGACATATCTTCAAAACCAGCCTGACTACGCTGATAATCATCTACGTGATTTAACCCCTGCTTAAAGCTCATGCTCAATCCGGGAGAAGTAAAAGGACTTTTTGAAGTTAAAATCAAAGTTCCGTTAGTACCACCCGCACCATACAATGCAGAAGACGCACCCGGTAATAGTTCTGCACTCTCAACATCCAGATCAGAAATACCAACGATATTACCAACAGAGAAGTTCAAGCCAGGAGCCTGATTATCCATTCCGTCAACATATTGGTTAAAACGAACGTTTCCGTTTGCGTTAAAACCACGTGTATTAATAGAACGGAAAGTTAAACTCTGCGCACTGGATTCAACACCTTTTAAGTTTGTTAAAGCATCGTAGAAAGAGGGAGCAGCAGTTTCTCTAACCGCTTGCGCACCTACCCGCTCAATAGAAACAGGAGATTCTAAAATTCTTTCCGGCGTACGGGATGCAGCAACTACCACTTCCTGACCTAAAATTGCCTGACTTTCTAATGAAATATTCAGGTTAGATACAGAACCATTAATTGTTTGCTCATAAGATTTGTAACCTAAATAAGTTACAATTAATGTAAACGGTGTATTTTCTGAAGTTGTCAGAGAAAATCGCCCATTTTCATTTGATGAAGTACCGATAGCTTTACCTTTTACGGCAATTGTAACTCCAGCAAGAGTTTCTTTGGTAGCCTGATCTGTTATAGTTCCGGAAATGGTTGTTTGCGCCATAACCATTGATCCGGTTAACAGAAAAATGGCAAGCATTCCGGTTATGCGGGTAAAAATTTTAAGCATAGAATTTAGATTAATTAATAAGGTTGGTTAGTGTAATTTGATTGAATTAGTATTCTAAGGTATAAACTTAATCTTTATTTTATTTTTAGCAAAAGGATTTAAATTATTTTATGCTTGCATAGTTAACATTTTTTCTTTTAAATTGAAATTCGAATAGGAAAATATTTTTTTTTCAAAAAGATGCCTTTACAGCGCCTAAAGCTCCTATTTTGCAGTAATAACTCATAAATCTCTCAATGAATATTTTTAAAGCTGCTATTACATTCATAATAGCCCTCACTTTAGTTATTGTATTAAATTTAAAATTAGGAGATATTCCTCCGTTAGGCAAGTTTTTGGACCCATTTCATGGTTTCTGGAAAAATGCCGAAAGTCGAAACGTGGATAAAATTAAAGATATTTCACTAGTCGGTTTTAAAGGCAAAGCAGAGATCCGGTTTGACGAGCAAATGATTCCGCACATAATTGCTGACAATAATTACGATCTGTATTATGCCCAGGGTTACATGACAGCCAAAGACAGGTTATGGCAAATGGATTTTCAAACCCGGTTTGCATCCGGAAGACTTTCTGAAGTAGTTGGCAAGAAAGCAATAGAACTTGATAAATATCAACGACGGATGGGTATGATGTTCGGTGCAGAAAAAATGGTTGAGGAAATGAAAAAGGACGACCAGATTGAAGAAACCATGGATGCCTATACTGCTGGCGTAAACGCATACATTCATTCTTTAAAACCCGCGGATTATCCTGTCGAGTTTAAGCTCTTAAATTATAAACCGGAAGACTGGAAACCGGTAAACTCAGCTTTGCTGCTAAAATTAATGTCGGCGACACTTGCGGGCGGTTCCAATGAGTTTTACATGACCAACATATTAAATAAGTACGGTCCGGATGTGGTTAAAAATTTATTTCCTGATTATCCTTACCGGGAAGATCCGATTATTCCATCCACAACCAAATGGGATTTTAAACCGGTAGAAGTTCCAAAACCTCCTGTAGAAATAGAGGTTGAGGGCGAAAAAACTTCATACAACATCCGAACTAAAGTATTGAAAGAAGGCATTGGTAGTAATAACTGGGCTCTTTCCGGAGCAAAAACCGCTTCAGGAATGCCAATGCTTGCAAATGATCCGCATCTGGACTTAACCTTACCGGCAATTTGGTATCAAATTCAACTCATATCAAATGATATGAACGTTTGCGGTGTTTCTATTCCGGGTGCTCCGGGAGTTATTATTGGTTTCAACCAACGCGTAGCATGGGGAGTTACAAATGTTGGTGCCGATGTATTGGATTGGTATTCGGTTAAGTTTAAAGACAATACTAAAAAGGAATATTGGTACGACAATAAGTGGAACCCAACAAAATTACGAATAGAAAACATCGCGGTAGCCGGAGCTGATGCAGTTTTAGACACCGTTTATTATACACACCAGGGCCCGGTAGTGTATTTGAATAAGGAAAAGCCCGGCACTTTCGCAAAGGCTGACAACATCCCGGAAGGATATGCTTTGAGATGGATAGCACATGATGCATCAAACGATACCCGAACTTTTTATATGCTTAACCGGGCAAAAAATTACAGTGATTATCGCGAGGCAGTAAAATACTTTGCTGCACCCGCCCAAAACTTTGCCTTTGCCAGTGTTGATGATGATATTGCAATTACCCCAAGTGGTTATTTCCCATTAAAATGGAAAGAACATGGGAAATTTTTAATGGATGGCAGCAACCCGGCAAACGATTGGAAAGGGCGCATTCCAGCAGAACAAAACCCAACCGTTAAAAATCCGCCACGCAATTTTGTGAGTTCGGCTAATCAGTTTTCTACAGACCCAAGCTATCCGTATTATTTAAACTGGGAATTTGCAGGTTATGAACGTGCGCACCGAATCAATAATCGCTTAAGTGTAATGTCGCAGGCAAATGTAGATAGTTTGCAAGCCTTGCAGAATGATAATTACAGCATACTGGCAGAAAACATTTTGCCCTTACTTATTAAGTCAGTTGACACTAAAGCGTTAAATGCAAGTCAGCAGGAAAGTTTTAATGTGGTGAAAAAGTGGAACAAGTTTTTCAATGCAGATGAAATTGGTGCCAGCATATTTGAGATTTGGCAGAAGGAACTGGACAAGGAAATCTGGAGCGATGAATTTGCCGATGCCAAATCGCCTATGCGTTTTCCTTCACGGGATAGAACGGTTGAAATGTTGCTTAACGAACCCAGGGCAAAATGGTACGACAATGTAAACACCAGCCAAAAAGAAACACGCGAAGAGTTGATACTTTCTTCATTTAAATACGCTGTAGATAGTTTGGAGAAAAGATTCGGTCCGATGGAAAAAGATTGGCAGTGGGGAAATGTAAAGCACAGTCATATTCCGCATTTAGCAAAAGTTGCCGGATTCGGCTCAGGTTTTATTAATAATGGAGGCTCCAAAACTTCTGTAAATGCTATGGCAGAAAGCAACGGACCGTCATGGCGAATGATTGTTGCTCTGGGTAAAAATGTTAAAGCTTATGGAGTTTATCCTGGCGGCGAATCGGGCAATCCGGGAAGTTTTTATTATGACGATATGATTGGCACCTGGGGCAGCGGAAAACTAAACGAATTACTTTACTTGAAATCAAAATCAGATAAATCGAACCGAATTATTTCCAGCTGGAAATTAAGCGGTAAATAATTATAAACTATATGCTTTTTCTACTCATTTTTATCGCCTGCCTTGTTTTCCAGTTAATATTACCATGGTGGATTATTTGTCCCATTGCCATGGGATTAGCTTTTTGGAAAGCAAAAACGGC